>CAISJA010000450.1 GCA_903885525.1 uncultured Opitutaceae bacterium | reverse complement strand
GGGTGTCGTATTTGTCCTCGGCCTTGTTTTCCTCATCGGTCGCCTCGGCGTGCGTCGCGAGTGCGGCCTGCGTGAGCAGGTCGAGCTCGGCCTGCAGGCGGGCGAGGATGGCGTCGAGCAGGGCGCGTTTCATGACAGAGAGAGAGCGGGGAAAACACCGTCCGGCAAGCCTGCACGCGATTTCCCGGGGGTGCCGGCGGCGTCGGCCGCAAGCGGGTGGCGCCGCGGCGGGAACCGTGTCGGCCCGGCGCGCGGGCGGAGCCGGTCCGGAGGCAGTCTCACTGTTTCACCCCGAGGGTGCCGAGAAAGAAGGCATAGTCCCGGGCGACATCATGGAGGGCGTCGTAGCGGCCGGCGGCTCCGCTGTGGCCGGCGCCAAAGTTGGTGTGCAGCAGGAGGGCGTGCCCGCCGGAATCGAGGGTGCGGGCTTTGGCGAGGTACTTGGCGCCCTCCCAGTAGGGTACCTGGGAGTCGAAGAAGGAGACATTGACGAGCAGGTGCGGGTAGGCGGCCGGGCGCAGGTTGTCGTAGGGGCTGTAGGCGCGCATCCAGGCGTATTGAGCGGGGAGGTGCGGGTTGCCCCATTCGACGTACTCCTCGGTGGTCAGGGGGAGCGTGGCATCCAGCATGGTGTTCAGGACGTCGACGAACGGCACGTCGAGTTTGGCCGCGCGGAAGAGGTCGGGCCGCAGGTTGACCGCGGCGCCGATGAGCAGGCCGCCGGCGCTGCCGCCGGAGACAACCAGTTGGGCGGGGGTGGTCCAGCCGTGGTCGACCAGCCACTGCGCGCAGTCCACGAAATCGGTGAAGGTGGTCATCTTCCGGCCCATGCGGCCGGCCTCGCGCCAGTCCTCGCCCAGTTCGCCGCCGCCGCGGACATGGGCGATGACGAAGATCAGCCCGCGGTCCAGCAGGCTGAGGCGGGTGGAGCTGAAGCTGGCCGGCAGGCTGAGCCCGTAGGAGCCGTAGCCGTAGAGGTACAGCGGCTGCGGCTGCGCGCGGCTGAGGTCCCGCCGGGAGACGATGGACAGCGGCACGCGGGTGCCGTCGCGCACCGGCACCCAGACCCGCTCGGTGCGGTAGTCGGCGGAGTTGAACCCGCCCAGCACCTGGTTTTCCTTGAGCAGCCGGCGCTCCCCGGTGGCGAAATTGCTCGCAAAGACGGAGGCCGGACGGGCCAGCGACTGGTAGCTGAAGCGGTATTCCCCGGCCCGGTAGTCCCAGTTGGTGTTGCCGGACAGCTCGTAGACCTCGTCCGGCAGGGTGAGGCGGGTCGTCTTGCCGGTGGCGCAGTCGTACACGGCCAGCCGGGGCAGCCCGTTTTCGCGTTCGTGGATGACGAGGTGCGTGGCGAAGGCCTCCAGGGCGGCCACCTTGACCGCCGGGCGGTGCGGGATGAGTTCGGTCCAGCGGGCGGGCTCGGTTTCGGGCGCCGTCATCACGCGCGAATTTTTCGCCCCCAGATTGGTGACAAAGTAAAACAGCCCGTCGCGATGGTCGGCGTGGTATTCGTGGTTTTCCGTGCGGGGCACGAGGACCTGGAAACGGCCGGTGGCATCGTCGGCCCGGAGGGCGAGCACCTCGGTGGTGACCTTGCTGGCGGCTTCGCACAGCATGTACCGGCTGTCGCGGGTGCGGGCGACCTCCAGGTTGTAGAGTTCATCCGCCTCGGTGTAGAGCAATTCATGCCGGCCGGTGCCGAGGGTCCAGCGGTGGAGCTTGTCGTGCCGTTTGGCCTCGTTTTCGGTGATGTAGTAGAGCACGTCGCTGCCGGCACCCCAGTCGAAGTCCGCCACCCGGCCGATTTGCTGCGGGACCGGCTGCCGGGTGGCGAGATCGAGGACGAAGACCTCATACTGCCGGTAGCCGGTCCAGTCGAGCGAGTAGGCGAGGCGCTGGCCATCGTCGCTGACCCGGTACTGCCCGACGGCCACGTAGGGTTTGCCCGCGCCGACGACATTCAGGTCGAGCAGGATCTCCTCGGGGGCGGCGGGGCGGTCGGCGCGCCGGCAATAGATCGGGTACTGTTTGTCCTTTTCGGTGCGGGTGTAGTAGAGCCAGCCGAGGTAGGGCACGGGGGCGCTGCGGTCGTCCTCCTGGAGGCGGGCGCGCATTTCCGTGAAGAGGCGGGTGCGCAATTCCTGGGCCGGGGCGAGGACGGAATCGGTGTAGGCGTTCTCCTGCTCAAGGTAGGCGCGGACCGCGGGGTTGTCCTTTTCCCTGAGCCAGAAATAGTCGTCGCCCCGCTGGTCCTCGTGGACCGTCACGTCCTGCGGGTGGCGGGGCGCGACCGGTGCCGGCGGCGTGGCCTGGGTATAGGAAGCGGGCAGGGTGGAAACAAGGCTCATGAGGAGGCGGCGGCCAAGCGGGGGGAGGAATGACACGGGGTGACAGCGGCCCGGGCTCAGGATTGGCGCGGAGCGGCGGGGGTGATGAACTCGATTCGGCGGATGAAGCTGGCGAGGCGGTCGCGCAGGATGATGTTCTCCTCGTCCGGCGTCTTGCCAAAGGCCTTGCCCTGGCTGACCCGTTCGGCGAGTTCGGCGCTGACGACGTACAGGTGGCCCTGGCGGACGAACAGGAAGCTGCCACGTTTGGCGACGGGGGGCGGCGTGCCGGGGGCGGCCAGGGCACGAGGTGCCCGGTCGAAGCAGGAGCCGCCGGGCAGCAGGGTGATGGCGAGGAGGGAGCCTTGCAGGAGGTCGGGCACGAAGAAGGTCGCCTCCGTGGTGGTGCCGGGGTAGCGTTGCGCGAAGTCGGGCAGGACGAAGCCGACGTAGAAATACGCGAGGTAGTTTCGCAGGCCGCGGGTATCGAGCTCCCACTGCTGCGCCTGATCGAGGGGGAAACAGGCGATGCTGAGGTGTGTGTTGATCTCGTCGTCGAAGGTGACGACGTTTTCCGTGTC
>CAISJA010000449.1 GCA_903885525.1 uncultured Opitutaceae bacterium | reverse complement strand
GGGTGGAGCTGCGCCCGGCCGACATGGTGAACAAAAGCCTGCCGACCGGCGAGATCGAGGTCGCGGCCGCCGAGCTGGTCATCCACAATCTTGCCGAGACCCCGCCGATTACGCTCGACGATGCCGGCGGTGACAAGGTCAACGAGGACCTGCGGCTGACCTACCGCTATCTCGATTTGCGCCGCCCGAAGATGCGCAAAAACCTCGCCGTCCGCCACCGGGCGACGAAATCCGTGCGCGACTACTTTGACGCGCAGGAATTCATCGAGGTCGAGACGCCCGCGCTGTTCAAGAGCACCCCCGAGGGGGCGCGCGAATACCTCGTGCCGTCGCGCATCCACGCCGGCCAGTTCTACGCGCTCTCCCAGTCGCCCCAGCAGTTCAAGCAGATCCTCATGGTCGCCGGGGTGGAGAAATATTTCCAGATTGCCCGCTGCTTCCGCGACGAGGACCTGCGCGCCGACCGCCAGATGGAGTTCACCCAGATCGACGTCGAGGTGTCCTTCATCGATCGCGAAGGCATCTATGCGCTGTTTGAAGGCATGCTGCGGAAGGTCTGGCGGGACGTGCTCAACCACGACCTGCCGGTGCCGTTTCCGCGCCTTGCCTACCAGGACGCGATGAACCGCTACGGAGTCGACAAGCCCGACACCCGCTTCGCGCTGGAGCTGGCGGATTTCAGCGAGACGTTCCGCGCCTCCGGCTTCAAGGTCTTCCAGTCGACCGTCGCCGCCGGTGGCTCGATCAAGGCCTTCAACGCGAAGGGCCTGGCCGACATCACCCAGGGCGAAATCGGCGCGCTGGAGGAGACGGCGAAATCCCTCGGGGCCAAGGGCCTTGCCTTCATCAAGGTGGAGAAGGGCGAGTGGAAGTCGCCGATTGTGAAATTCTTCACCGAGGCCGAGAAGGCCGATCTGACCGCCCGGCTCGCGATTGCCGACGGGGACACCGTTTTCTTCGCCGCCGCCCCGTGGGAGCGTGCCTGCGCCATCCTCGGTCGCATCCGGCTCGACGCCGCCCAGCTGCTCGTCAAGCGCGGCCGGATGGCCCTGCGTGCCGACCAGTGGAATTTTCTCTGGGTGGTCGATTTCCCCCTCATGTCGTACGACGAGGAACGCGGCGGCTATGCCGCCACGCACCATCCGTTCACCTCGCCCGTCCCCGAGGACGCCGGCCTGCTCGACAGCAACCCGAAGGCCGTCCGCGGCCAGCACTATGATGTCGTCCTCAATGGCATGGAGCTGGGCGGCGGGTCGATCCGCATCCACCAGCCGGACCTGCAGGAGAAAATCTTCAAGGAGGTGCTGAAAATCCCGGCTGACGTGGTCGAGAGCCGTTTCGGCTACCTGCTGAAGGCCTTCCGCTACGGTGCCCCGCCGCACGGCGGCATCGCCTTCGGTCTCGACCGCATGTGCGCGCTGCTCTGCGGCACCACCAGCATCCGCGACGTCATCGCGTTCCCCAAGACGCAGAAGGCGCAGGACCTCATGGCCCAGAGCCCGACCCCCGTGACGGAAAAGCAGCTCCGCGAGCTGCACATCCGGGTGGTGGACGAGGCGAAGTGAGGGGCCGCGCCGTTGCCGCGGCTTGGGCTGGCCCGGCGATCAGCGGATAGGCGCAGGCTGGTCTTTCGAGCGGGCCTATCATGACGGCAGGTTTCGCCCTGACTCAGGGCCTCACACCCCCAGCAGCTTTTTCAAGATTTCGTCCACCAGCTTCGGGTTGGCTTGGCCGGCGGAGAGTTTCATCACGGCGCCCTTGAGCGCGTTGATGGCCTTGGCGTTGCCGGCGCGGACCTGGTCGGCGGATTTGGGGTCGTGGGCGAGGGCGGCCGCGCACCAGCCTTCGAGCTGGCCGGTGTCGGTCGCCTGCCGCAGGCCCTGCCGCTCAACGATGGCTGCGGGTGGCTCGCCCGTCTGGAACATCCCGGCAAAGACTTCCCTGGCCTGCGTGCTGGAGACGACGCCTTGGGCCACGAGGGCGACCAGGGCGGCGATGTGCGCCGGGGTGACCCGGCTGTCCGCGAGCGTCCGGCCGCCGGCGGCGAGGTCGCGCTGCAGGTCGTTCGTGATCCAGTTGGCGGCGGGGCCGGGCTGGGCGCCGAGTTTCACCGTTTCCTCAAAAAAACTGCCGAGGGCCCGGTCGCGGATCAGCACGGACGCGGCGGAGTAGGGCAGGCCGAACTGGGCGAGGAAGCGGCGCTGCCGGTCGAAGGGAGGCTCGGGCAGCTCGGCCCGCAGCCGGGCCTGCCACGCGGCGTCGATCCGCACGGGCATCAGGTCGGGGTCCGGGAAATAGCGGTAGTCGTGCGCCATCTCCTTCGAGCGCATGGAGGCGGAGCGGCCGGTCTCGCCGTCGTAGAGCCGGGTCTCCTGCGTGAGCGAGCCGCCGGCGGTGACGACGCCGAGCTGGCGCCTGATCTCGGCCGCGATGCCGTCGCGGACGTAGGAGATGGAGTTGAGGTTCTTCAGCTCGACCTTGGTGCCGAGCCTAGTTTCCCCGAGGGGGCGGATGGAGATGTTGGCGTCGCAGCGCATCTGGCCCTTCTCCATGTCGCAGTCGGAAAGGCCGGCCTGGACGAGGGAGAGCCGCAGCGCGGTCAGGAACGCGAAAGCCTCTTCCGGCGAGTGCAGGGCCGGCTCCGTGACGATCTCCATCAGCGGGGTGCCGGCGCGGTTGTAATCGACGAGCGAGTCGCCGGCCTCGTGGTTGAGCTTGCCGACATCCTCTTCGAGGTGGATGCGGGTGAGCGGGATGCTCTTGTGCTCGCCCTGGACGGCGGGCGTGGGGCCGGGGAGTTCGATTTCGACGCTGCCGTGGCGGCAGACCGGCTGGTCATACTGGGAGAGCTGGTAGTTCTTCGGGCTGTCGGGGTAGAAGTAGTTCTTCCGATCCCAGCGGGTGACGGGGGATATCTCGCAGCCGAGCATCAGGCCGGTCTTGATGATGGCGTCGAGGGCGGCCTTGTTCAGGACGGGCAGGGCACCGGGCAGGGCGAGCACGACTGGGTCGGTGAGGGAGTTGACCGGCTGGCCGTAGCCGGTGGCGACGCGCGTGAACATCTTCGACGCCGTCCTGATCTGGACGTGGACCTCAAGGCCGATGACCGCTTCGTAGTTCATGCGGATGCGATTGTGAACCACCGGGACACGGAGGATACGGAGCTAGTCATCAGTTGGAGAGGTGTGGGATGCCTTGTTTCAGCACTGGAACCTTGAAGTTCATCAACCGGCCAACCTTGAGTCGGGTTGGCTTGAGAGAGGAAAGTGATCTCTGTGCCCCGGTGGTTCATTCAAAGCTTCGGGTGCGAAGTGTGCCAGTCGTGGGCCTGTTCGTAGGTGTGGGCGAGGGCGAGAAGGCTGGCTTCCTGGAAGGGGCGGCCGATGAGCTGGAGGCCGATGGGCAGGCCGGAGCGGGTGAAGCCGCAGGGCACGCTCATCGCCGGGAGGCCGGCGAGGTTCACCCCGATGGTGTAAATGTCCAGCAGGTACATCGCCAGCGGGTCGGACTTCTCGCCCAGCTTGAAGGCCGGGATGGGCGAGGTGGGCGTGAGGAGGGCGTCGACTTCCTGGAAGGCGTGGAGAAAATCCTGCCGGATGAGGGTGCGCACCTTCTGGGCGCGGAGGTAGAAGGCGTCGTAGTAGCCGCTGCTCAGCACATAGGTGCCGAGGATGATGCGGCGCTTCACCTCCGGGCCGAAGCCCTCGGCACGGGACTGCGCGTAGATGCCGATGGCGTCGGCGGCCGCGGGCGAGCGGTGCCCGTAGCGGATGCCGTCGTAGCGGGCAAGGTTTGAGGAAGCCTCGGCGGTCGCGATGATGTAGTAGGTGTCGAGGCAGTAGCGCGTGTGCGGCAGCGACACG
>CAISJA010000448.1 GCA_903885525.1 uncultured Opitutaceae bacterium | reverse complement strand
AGGCCAAGTTCAACGGCGGGCTTTTCACCCAGCAGTTGATGCTGAAGGAGAAGCGGGCGTTTGCAGCTGACCAGCCGAATGGACGCTCGCTGACGCATGAGGATGACCGGCTCTGGGGCCGACGCTTCACTTATCAGAACCAGCGCTTGCTCTACTGGCCGATGCTGGCCAGCGGTGATTTCGACCTGATGCAACCATTCTTTGATTACTACTCGAGCCGGCTGGAGTTGCGCCGGGCCATCACCAAGGCTTGGTTCGGTCACGACGGGGCCTATTTCCGCGAGAATATCGAGCCGACCGCTGCGGAGCGGGAGAGTTGTCCTACCTCGATTCTGCCACCCAAGACCAAGGTTGGTGAGAAATACGATGGCTGGTATCACGATTACTATTTCACTGGTGGTCTGGAGACGACCGCCATGATGCTCGATTACGTAAACTTCAGCGGTGACACCGCCTTCCGGGACAACGTTCTGCTCCCGTTTGCCCGCGAGGTGCTGTTGTTCTTCGATAAACACTATCAACGCGGTGCCGACGGCAAGCTGCGCCTCGATCCGGCCCAGGTGCTCGAAACGTGGTGGATCTCTGTCAATCCGGCACCAGATGTCGGTGGCTTGCGGTTTTGCCTCGACGAGTTGTTGGCGATGAAGGCCGGCAGCGCCGACGATCGGGCGCGCTGGCAAGCATTCCGCGCCGAGCTGCCGGAAATATCCCTGCGGATCTTGGATGGCCGCCAAGCCATAGCCCCGGCAGAAAAATGGGATAAAAAGCAGAACTCCGAGAATGGCGAACTCTATCCGATCTTTCCGTTCCGCTGTTTCGGGCTTGCCCTGGGCAGCGCCGAGATCGTGGACTGGACGATGAAACATCGCACCTTCAAGGATGCTTTCGGCTGCGCTTGCTGGAGCCAGGACCAGATCGACTGGGCCTGTGCTGGCAACGCCACGGAAGCGGCCCGCGGTTTAGTCCAGCGGGCCCGGATCGCCACGCCGATCTGCCGCTTCCCGCTCTATGGCCGCGAGGGGCCAGATTCCTGTCCCGATTTTGACCAGTTCGGCTCCGGTTCGGTCGCCTTGCAGCGGATGCTGGTGCAGGAAGGGGGCGGCAAGATCTACTTGTTGCCTGCTTGGCCGGCGAATTGGGATGTGGATTTCAAGCTGCACCTTAGCGGCAATGCGGTGGTGAGCGGTTGCGTCAAGGACGGCAAGCTGCAGTCGTGGGAGATGCAGCCTGCCGCACGCCGCGGCGATGTCGTGGTCGGGGTGCCGCATCAGGTTGCCGCTTTCACCGGGCCGGTAGTGCCAGCCAATGCGCACCCGCTGCGCGCCGGATCGGACAATACCGGGGGGAATTGTTTCAAGGGAAAGCTCGGACGTGTCACCATGTTCCGCAGCAATCTAACGGCGACCTTGGTCAGCGAGTTGGCCGCGGGCGACCGCAGCAAAGTGCTCAGCGGTGCAAATGTGGTTGGCTCCTGGCTCAATCCCGGTGCCGGTGACATGCTGCCTACCCAAGCTGAGGATTTCGGTGGTGCCGTTTCGTTTGAGGCCTGGATTCAGCCCGGCGAAAACGAATCCGGCCGAATCATTGACAAGCTTACGGCTGGTACAGGCGACGGTTTTCTGCTGGATACCTGGCCCAAACTCAGTTTTCGCCTGATCGATGGCGACCGCCAGTGCAGCTTT
>CAISJA010000447.1 GCA_903885525.1 uncultured Opitutaceae bacterium | reverse complement strand
GCCTCAACCTCTACGCCTACGTCGGCAACAACCCGGTCAACAGCACCGACCCGCTCGGGCTGGAAGAGGGTTGCCCTCAGAGTCAAGGCGACCCTCAAAGTCCAAATAACAATGGAGTTTCAATTACTTGGGTTGGTCAGCCGAAATTATTAAAAGGATCGAAGTATTTGGCCGCAGCGCGTTTTAACGTGCCTCCTGGTTCCAACGGAATCCTTGTGCAGAAAATCGACGGCTATAAAGATGTTTCCGTATTCTGGGAGGCTTGGGATGTGAGGGATGGAGTGGTCTCCCCTTCACACCCAAACGGTGTTAACGATGAGTTCGAGGATGACATCATTGACAACTATTCACGGATCAATGGCTTGGTTCAGTTTTATCCGGATGCAACCTGGAATGATTTCCCCGGGTTTGTGGGCAGTGGAGTTCCTGGGCACGCGGATCCCTCTGGAGATTTGCCATCGACTTATAAAGAACCGAAACAATGGACATCAAAATGCGCCCTAGATCACAGTATAAGATATAGAAGTGTTGATAGTAAACCTATATTCGTGACTCGGCCATAGGCGGCCCCCATTGATTGGATGTGTATCTGCGCCGGATTCTTGGACACAAGATAAAGGTTAATCAGGCGGCTAACTGGTTGGATGGTTGGTAATCGCGGCGGGCATCGAGGGGGCTCTTGTAACGGAGCTTTTCGAGGCGCCAATCGCGGTTGTAGGTTTCGACGAAGGTGGCGACAGCGGCGGCAAGTTCGGCGCGGTTGCGATAGGTCCGACCGTGGATGATCTGTTCCTTGAGGGTGCGGTTGAAGCGTTCGCCGACGCCGTTGGTTGTGCGTGATCTCGATAATTGATGGACCGGTTTCCGAGTGCGAGTGGCGGCGTGAACATCGTCAAAAACTGGCGGTTTGAAAACCACCTCGTCATTTTGTAACTTGAGAGCACCGGGGCAAAGGGGTGCGAGCACTCAGCCGCTCCAGATTGCACTACCCGGCTTTGCCGCGCTGCTCATGGGGCAGCATGGGTGAACTTTACCCAGCAAAGTCTGCTCGCGACCACAAAATCATCAATCACACCGGTTTCAGCCGCCACCTTGCTTATGCTCCACGGCAAGCAGTTGTATCATCATGTCCGCTCCCGATGTGACGGGACTGACTCCGGATCATGCCGTTGGCGGCGGGGGAGGGCCCGGTGCCGCCGGGCGGGTTTAGAACGAATTGATGGCGGTGATGACGTGCGCGACCTGGGCGTCGGTGAGCTCGGGGAAGATGGGGAGGCTGAGGCAGTGCCGGCTGGTCTGCTCGGCGACCGGCAGGCTGCCGGCTGCGTAGCCGAGGGCGGCATAGCAGGGCTGGAGGTGCATGGGACCGGGATAGATGATGTCCGTCCCGATCCCGTGCTGCTGGAGATGCGACCGGAGGGCGTCGCGTTGCGGGTGCAGGAGGGTGAACTGGTGCCAGACGGACTCGGCGGTGGGGGGGGCGGCGGGGAGCTGTACGTCGGAGCGGGTGAGGCCGGCGCGGTATTGCGCCGCGATGGCGCGGCGACGGGCGGTCCAGCCGGCCAGCTGCCGCAGCTTGATGTTGAGCACGGCGCCTTGGAAGCCATCCATGCGGAAATTGAAGCCGACCTCGGTATGGAGATAGCGCCGGGGGGAGCCGTGCACGCGCAGCAGGCGGGCGCGATCCAGCACGGCGGGGTGCCTGGAGACGAACGCGCCGCCCTCGCCGCAGCCGCCGAGGTTTTTGGTGGGGTAAAAGCTGAAGGTGCCGCAATCGCCGACGAGACCCACGGGCACGCCCCGGTAGGTGGCGCCGACAGCCTGCGCACAATCCTCCACCACGAAGAGGCGATGGGCGCGGGCGACCGCCATGATCTCATCCATCCGCGCGGGCTGGCCGAAGAGATGCACGACCACCAGGCCCTTGGTGCGCGGCGTGATGGCGGCGGCGATCGCCGCCGGGCTGATGCACCAGGTGTCGGGGTCGATGTCGACAAACACCGGGGTGGCCCCGGTGTAGCTAATGCCCCAGCAGCTGGAGGCGAAAGTGAAAGGGGTGGTGATGACCTCATCGCCGGGGCCAAAACCGCCGCAGAGCGAACCGAGGTGGAGCGGGGAGGTGCCGCTGTTCATGCCCAGGGTGCCGGGATAGCCGAGCGTGGCGCTGAACGCCTGCTCAAATTGCTCGACGTCCTGGCCGAGGCAAAACCGGGTGTGATCGTAGGTGTCGGCCAAGGCTGCCAGCACCTCCGTGCGGATGGCCTGGTGCTGGAGTTGCAGATCGAGGAACGGGACTTTCATGGGAGGAGGGAATACCGGCGGGGAACGAGGGTCCGGGCCGGAGGAGCCTGCGGGAGAGGCTCCGGGCTGCCCGCGGCGTGTTACGTCGAGTCCGGGCGCGGGGGGAGGGCTTGGAGCAACCCGGCGGCGAGAGCTTCAAGATTCGGTGCGGCGGCCTCAAAATCGACCGGCAGGCCGAGCTGCCGCATCGCCGCCGTCGTGGTGGCGCCGATGCTGCCGGACAGCGGGCGCCGGGCCCGGGCGGCGAGCTTGAGCGCAGCGGCCTGGTCGAAGAACGACTGCACGGCGGACGGGCTGGCAAAAAGGATGGCATCGGCGCCGTGCTGGCGAAAGTCGCCGGCGATCGGATCGGAGGCGAGATTGGTCTCCTCGGTCCGGTAGAGCGGCAGGCGGTCGACGATGGCGCGGGCATCGCCGAGCAGGTCGACGAGGGTGTCGCGGTTGAGGTTGCCGGTGATGACCAGGACCTTGGCGCTGTCGAGTGATTCACGTTCCATCAGCATCCGGGCGAGTTCCTCGGCGCTGGCCTTTTGCGGCTGCAGTTCGACCCGCAGGTGCTGCGCGCGGACCACCTCGGCGGTGGCCTCGCCCACGACGGCAATCTGGGCCAGTCCGAGGGCGCGGATATCGTCGAAGCCGCGGCGGAATTCCTCGAAGAAGAAGCGGGCGCCGTTGGCACTGGTGAAGACCAGCCATTCGTATTGTCCGATCTCGGCAAAGACCTCGACGAGCACCTGTTTGTCGTAGTCTTTGGTGACCTGGATGAGGGGGAGCTCGAGCACGGAGGCTCCGAGCGCCTCCACTTGGGTCCGCCAGCCGGCCGCCTGGTCGCGCGGGCGCGTGATGACAATGCGGCGCCCGGCGAGCGGGAGAGGGGTGGATTCAGGCTTCATGTGGGTGGGAGGGCGGGGAGCGGTGCCGGCGGCCGGAGGTGGAGGCAAGGCGGCCGCACGGCGGGAGTCGGTCCGCCGTGGGTGACCCGGTCCGGAGGCAGGTTTCATGCGGTGGCAGGCGCGGCACTATGATCCCCTTAAAACCCCAGCTCCTGGAGGATGCGGGTGGCGGTGCCGACGGGGTCGGAGAAATCGGTGTCGCGGAGCGGGCAAGTGCAGATGCCGGTGCGCTCGTGGAAAAAGTGCAAGGTGTCGGCGGTGGCATGGGCGGCGAAGGCCACCTGGCAGCCCCCGCCCATCTGCGCCTGAAAGGCCCGTTCGAGAGTGACGGTGCGGGCGGTGGCGGCGTCGAGTGCGGGGACGAGCGAGGCGGCCAGATCGGTGCGGCACTGCAGGGCGATGGCCCCCTGCCCGACAGCCGGCACGCTTTCGTGGAAGGCGAGGGGGCGAAAGTCGAGGCCTTCCCAACGGTGGATGCCGAGGCGATTCATGCCGGCGGCGGCGAGGATGGTCGCATCGGCGGCGCCCGCGGCGATCTTCTTCAGCCGTGTGTCCACGTTGCCGCGGATTTCGGTGAATCTGGCCTGCGGGAAGAGCCGGGCGATCTGCAGTTGGCGGCGCGGGCTGCTCGTGGCGATCGTGGCCGGTGCGGTGACCCCTGCGCGGAGGACGAGGACATCATTCGTGACCTCGCGCGGCAGGAAGCCCGCGACGGTCAGGTCCGCTGGATTGACCCCCGGCAGGTCCTTGCAACTGTGGACCGCGACCTGGGCTTCCCCCCGCAACAGGGCCTGTTCCAATTCGGCGGTGAACAAGCCTTTGCCGCCCTGCTTGCTGAGGGACCAATCGGTCTGCCGGTCGCCGGTGGTGACGATCCTGAGCAGTTCACATTCCGCGCCGGGCAGCAGGGCCCGCAGGCGGGCGGCGACCATCTCGGACTGGGCGAGGGCGAGCGGGCTCTTTCGGGTGGCGAGGAGGAGTTTCATCGGAATCTGGGCGGGGAGTGCGGCAAGGCGGCACCGGAGCGAACTTATCCGCCCGCCGCTTGGCAAGCCAAGCTTCACCACTTCCCGGCCGGGCAGGGTGAACGTGGGGAGCCTGCGGGCGGCGGCTGCACTTTGCCCGACAACCCCGCGCGATGAACCCGCCGGCCCTTGCACGCAGGCGGGAAGCCGGTGTGCGGGCGAGCGGTCGCGGGTCGGCTTACTCGCTGCGGATGGCGGTCAAAGGACTGACCCGGGTGGCACGCCGGGCGGGCAGGTAACAGGCGAGCAGGGCTGGGCCGCCCATCGCCGCCACCGCAGTGAGCAACACGACGGGATCGCGCGGACTGACTTGGAAGGCGAAGTTGGAGAGGACAGGGCCGGCCAGCAGCGAGAGGGTCACGCCGAAGGCCGTGGCGGCTGCGATCTGCCACGCGCCCTGGCGGATGAGCAGGGCGAAGATGGCGCGCCGGTCCGCTCCGAGCGCCATCCGTACGCCGATTTCGCGGGTCCGCCGTTCCACCGCGTACGCCTTGACCGCATAGACACCGACCACGGCCAGCAGCAGGGCGGTGCCGCCGAGGATACCGAAGATGATGGCACCGATTCTGATGATCCAGAAATTCAGGTTTTCGCCGAAAAAATCCGTGTAGGGACGCACGCGCAGCAACGGCAGATTGGCATCAACCAGCCGCAGTTCCTTGCGCACGGTCTCAAGCAGGGCGTCCAGGGCGGCGGGGGTGAGGCGGGTGGTGCGGAGGCAAAGGACGCCGCTGCCGTTGTAGGTTTGGGCCATGGGAACAAAAAGCCACGGCGGAGTGGCTCCGCTATCCAAACTAAACTGATGCTGACTGACAACGCCCACCACTTCCATTTCGGCGGGAGATCCATCCGGCGGGGCCTGGGTGTAGCGGATGCGTTGTCCCAGGGGATCATCGGTGCCGAAAAGATGTTTGGCCAGAGTCTCGTCGATGATGGCCACCGGCGGAGCGCCGGGCAGGCGGCTCTCGCTGTCCGCGAAGTCACGCCCCCGCAGGAGCCGCACCCCCATGCTGGGAATATATCCCGACGTGACGGAAACGTAGAGGCAGTTGACGGCCTGGGCGGAACTTTTGGCGGCGGGGAATACCTGGGACTGTTGGTTGAGATTCCCCAAGGGCACGAAGGTGGCAAGGCCGGCGGCCTGGATGCCAGGAATCTGCCGGGCCCGGTCTGTCCCGGCGGTGTGCGAGGGCAGGGCGCGCAGACGCTCCGCGAGGAGGGGGAGGCGAGGCGCTACCGCGCTGGCGGCCAGGCCGGGGGGCAGGCGAGCCAGGAGATTGAGCGCGTAGTTTTTCGGGCCGAGCAGATCTCCGTCGGCCGGCGAGGCGGAGGAGTTCAGCCGGGCATGGAGACCAAGCGGGGCCCAGAGCTCGGGCTCATCAGGGCGTTGGTCCCGGAAAAACCCTGCGGGGCTATTCCGATCACGGTGTGCGTGTTGCCGTTGAGGCGCAACGTGCTGCCGATGAAGTCGGGCCGCCCGCCCATGCGTTGCCAGAACGGGTAGCTTGCCACCACGACCGGAAGATGGGCATTGGGCTGGCCCTCCTCCGGGGTGAAAAACCGGCCGAGGAGAGGACGGACTCCCATGAAGGAAAAGAAATTTCCCGAGACTTCGACGACGTAGCCCCGATGCATCGTCTCGTTACCCCGGGCGATGCCGGCAAAGTTGTTGCAGTAGGCCACCAGGTCAGGGAAGGTCTCGGGCGACTCCCGCAGAGTCTGGAATTCGCTGTAGGCGAATTGCCGGTAGGCGTGGTTTGAATCCTTGCTGACGGTGTAGAGCGCGACCACTTGCTCGGGCTGGTGCGGCACGACAGGGTGGAAGATCACCTCCTTGAGGAGTGAGAGCATGGCCGTATTGACCCCGAGCGCGAGAGCCAGAGTCAGCACGGAAACCGCGAACAAAACGGGAGAGCGGAGGAGCGAGCGGATCGCCAGACGGAAATCGGAGAGCATGGTGAGGCAGGTGTGAAGGATGGGGTTGGAGGAATGCAGTGATGGAAGTCGGCCGGTCATTGCCGGCTTCACTCCGCCCGCAGCGCGACCAGCGGATTGATCAGGGTGGCCCGGCGGGCCGGCAGCCAGCAGGCGGCCAGGGTGGTGGCCAACAGAGTTCCGGTGGAGAGCGCAAAGGCCAGGGGGTCCATCGGGCTGACCTCATAGAGCATGCCGGAACAAAGCTGCCCGAGGCCGAGGGCGAGCAATAGCCCGAGGGCAGTACCGGCCAGCATCATGTGCAATCCTTCGCGGAGGATCAGGGATTGTACGCCCGCGGGCGGAGCGCCCAAGGCCATGCGGATGCCGATCTCCCGGGTGCGCCGTGCGACCGAGTAGGCTTTCACGCCGTAGAGTCCAACCACGGCGAGGAGGAGGGCCAGGCCGCCGAACAGGGCGAAGAGGACGGCACCCATGCGGGCGATCCAGTACTCCGCCGAAGCGGCGAAGTGCTGCCGGAAGGTGCGGATCGTGAAAACCGGCATTTGCGGGGCCGCCTCGCGCATGGTCTGGCGGACAGTCGCGATCAGGGCGGCTGCGGCGGCGGGCGTGTCGGCAGTGGTGCGGAGCTGCAGGTTGGCCGCACCGGTGTAGCCCTGTGCGAAGGGCACGTAGATGGCACCGCTTTGTTTCTCGGAGAACAGCGAGGTGTTGATGGACGGCACGATGCCGACAATTTCCAGGACTTTCGTCTCATCCTTGCGCTGGGGGACGGTGGCATTTGCACCGACCACCGGGCCACTCTCGTCGTCGGTGGCCCGCGCGGCATTCGGGTCGGCATACTGGATGTGCTGGCCCAGGGCGTCGCCCTCGGGCCACAGTTTGCGGGCCAGGACCTCGTTCACGATCGCCACCCGGGGCCCCTCCGGGTCGCCCGCTTCGGCGGCCGTGAAGGCGCGGCCCCGCACGATGGGCAGTCCCAGCACCGCGAAGTAGTCTGCGCCGACCGAATTCCAGAGGGAGTCGAAGGCCAGTCCCTCCGCCGCACTGGCGGGCTTGGCACCGGCGGGTGGGCGCAGCCCGGCGCGTTGCACCGGACGATTGATGGTCATGAAACCGAACGGAATGGTGGAGGCGAGGCTGGCTCCATGCACCCCGGGGAGGGCGGCCAACCGGTTGGCCGCATGCAGGAGCACCGACAGTCCGTGCGCTTTGTCGTAGCCGCCGAGGGCGGCGTCGGCCTCGATCACCAGCGTCTGCTCGGCGTGAAAGCCCAGGTTCGCCGCACCGGCCTTGAGCGCACCCCGGATGAAGAGCCCGGCGCAGGTGAGGAGGGCGAGGGACAGGGCCATTTGCACCACCACGAGCGGATGGCGCGGCAGCCAGCGCCAGCGGCGGCGCCCGGCGTCGTCGCCGGCCTGCTCCTTCAAGTCACTGAGCACATCGACCCGGGAGAGCTTGAGTGCCGGGCCCAGGGCGAAGAAGAACGTCGCGAGCAGGCAGAAACCGAGGGTGGCGGTGAGCACCACGCCGGCCGGCGGTCCGGAATAAAAAATCGTCGCCGGCATCATGAGGGAAAGAGACCCCATCAGAAAGTCTGACGACCAGAGTGCCAGGATGGTGCCGATCACGCCGCCCGCGGCGGAGAGCACGAGCCCCTCGGTCAGCAGTTGCCGGATCAGGCGGGCCCGTCCACCGCCCAGGGCCAGGCGGATCGCGAATTCCTTGCGCCGGGCTGCCCCCCGCGCCAGCAGCATGCTGGCAAGGTTGAGGCAGGCGATGAGCAGCACGATGGCCGTCATACCGAGCAGGAAGAAGCCGAGTCCTTTCAGGCCGCTTTCGTCCTGCGGGGAATCGCCGGTGCTGAGCCGGGGCAGAGGCCGGGAGAGGAAGGTCTGGTCTTTCATCTCCACCGGAAAGGCCTGGGCCAGTCCGGCGGCGGCGGCTTCGAGAATCGGTCCGGCGGCCGCCGGGGTGACGCCAGGGCGAAGCCGACCGACGAGGTACAGGCTGTAGTGGTCCGGCTGGTCGAGGGACTTTTGCTCCTGAGCCCCGAAATCCTTACCGAGCACACCCACCATGCTGAGAGGAAAATACATCTCCGGGCCGAATAACATCATGGTGCCGGTGAAATTCTCCGGCGCGATGCCCACCACAGTGCAGAGTTGCCCGTTCACGCGGATACTGGAGCCGACGAGGCCGGGATCGAAGCCGCTTTTTTTCCAATAGAGGTGGCTGGCGATGACCACGGCGGCG
>CAISJA010000446.1 GCA_903885525.1 uncultured Opitutaceae bacterium | reverse complement strand
CCCTCGGAATTCAAACTGCCAAGACCGCTCCTCGCCTATAATATCCGAATGGCATTAGATTTAAGCGCCGGCCCGGACCAGATCATTCTCCTTGGTCCGTTGCAGGTCGGCCTTCGTCAGGTGGACGTAAACTTTCGACTCCGCATAGCTGATCCGGTCGATTTTGCTGGTGGCGACGAGTATCTCCTTGCCGGAGTACCAGTGGCCCGCCTCCACCACGAGTTCGCGGATGGCCCAGCTGCGGTCGTCGATCATGAAATCCGCGACCGTGCCCAGCGTGCCGTCCATCGCCTGGATGGCATAGCCGGTGACCGCCTGGGTGCTCTGGAGATGCTTGTCGTCCCGATGGTGGTGTTTCACCTGGTCTTCGATCTCAGCCCGGGTCGGGGGCAGGACGAGCGGATACCCGGCCGGGCCCCACAGGGCGTCGCCGTTCCAGTAGGCCGGCCAGCCGTAGTACCGGTAATACTCCGTCTCGTACTGGCGCGACACCGGCTTGTGTCGCTCGATCGGCGGGCAGCCCTCGATCTGCTTTTTGCGCAGCTTGAGGTTAAACGTCTTGTCGTACTTGTCCAAGACCGCGAAGGCATGCGGAGAAATCAGGACCTGCCGGCCGGGCAGCCATGATCCGGTATCGGCCACGAGGTAGCGGATCACCCAGCTTTGGTCGTCGAAGTAGAAATCCTTCGTATGTCCGATCTCGCCGTCCACCGCCGCGAGTTTGGTGCCGTAGAATAGTTTGATGTTTTGCAGCATAGAGGGTTCCTCCAGGAGGTGCGGTCAGCGGGTTCCGCCGGCGGAGACCGGGGTGCAGAGGGAACCGGACTCCTGCGCGTTGCAATGATGGTGGAGCCGGGCGTGGGTCTGGTGGGAGGGAATATTCGCCTACAGGCAGGCTGAGGCTTCCAGCCAGTTGTCGAGGTCGTGGCCGGGCTGGCAATTGCTCTGCTGATAGAGATGGAAGGCGTAGGCGCGGGTATCATCCACCGTGGGTTCGGTGCATTTGTTGGGTGCGGTGACGGAATTGTTTTTCATGGGAGAGGCATCGGCTGGCCGGTGCGGTTCATTGGGTGAGCGGAACGCGCTGAGCATAGCGTGGAGCCCCGCCCCCGACTATGGGGTGAAACCCCGCCGCACCGGCCGGGAAGCAGGGCGGGGGGGGGGAATCCATGCCCGCCCGGTTCGGTTTACGGAAGTCCGCGCCGGAATCCTGGCTCATGATTCGTCGCGCGGCCGGAAGGTCGAGAGCGCGGCAAGTTTGCTCCACAAGGCGCGCTCCTCCTCCGTGACCGCCGCCGGAGTCTGGATCCGCACCGTGGCAAAGAGGTCGCCGCGGCGGCCGCTTTGCCGCGGCAAGCCCTGGCCCTGCACCCGCAGCTGCGTGCCGGCGGTGGTGCCGGGCGGCACGGTGATTTTGAGCGTCGCGCCCAGGGCCGGAACCCCGGCCTTGACCCCGAGCACCGCCTCCCAGGGAGCGAGGTCAAGATCGCAGTGCAGGTCATCGTCCTGCACGCGCAGGTCAGGATGCCGGGCGTAACGGACCCGGAGATACAGGTCGCCGGCCGGCGCCCCGCCGCGACCCGGACCGCCCTGCCCGGCCAGGCGGATGCGCTGGCCTTCCTGCAGGCCCGCCGGGATGCGCACCTGGTAGGTGTTGGTGCGCTCGGGCTCACCGCCCAGGGCGGGCCGGCGCAAGGTGATTTTCCGGTGCGAGCCGCGCACCACTTCCTCCAACGTGACCAGGAGATCGGCCTCGATGTCGCCGCCCGGCTGGATGCCATCCGCTTCCGTCCCGGCCGCCCGTCCGGCAAAGCCGCGGCCAGCGGAAAACCCCTCCCGGCCGCCGCCAAAGAAGGATTCAAAAAAATCGCTGTAGCCGGTGCCGCTGAACTCGAAGTCCGGGCCGCCGCGGGCGGCAGCCGTCCGCCGGCGGCCCGCGCCGGCGGACGCGGCATTCCCGCGGGCGGCTTCACCGGCCTCCGGTCCCAGCTCATCATAGCGCCGACGTTTCTCCGGATCACCGAGCACTTCGTACGCTTCGTTGATTTCCTTGAACTTCGCCTCGCCGGTGACCT
>CAISJA010000445.1 GCA_903885525.1 uncultured Opitutaceae bacterium | reverse complement strand
GGCGATCCGCCGGGTCGCCGCCACGAGCTGTTTCAACGGGCGCGTGATCTCGGTGGCGGTGTCGCGCGACAGCAGCAGGGCCAGCCCGATGAGAAGGGCCGAGCCCACGCCGGTAGCCAGGTAGTAGCCCGCAATGATCCGCTGGGTTTTCCACAGCGGCTCGGCCAGATAAATCTCCCAGCCGCAGGAGGGAACAGTCAGCCGGGTGGCAATGTACCGGACCGGGGCGGAACCTTTCGTTTCCTGGTTGTAGTGGTAGATGGGGCCGGCACCCTCCGGCTGCGCCGCTTGGTACAGCGCCGCGGGCCGGAAGTCGCCCAGGGCTGAAATCCGGCTGCCCTCTCCGGTCCGCGTGATGACCCGCTGGGACCGGTCCACCATCACCACTGTGCGGGCTCCGGCCGCATCGGAACGATTCAGCGCCTGGACGAGATCATAGACTCGCAACGAGCCTTCGAGGACCAGGGTGGGGTGACCCTGGGCATCCGGCACCGGGAAGCCCAGCACAAGAACCAGGTCATTGTCCAGGCCTCGGCGGCGAAACATCTCGCTCAGGTAGGGCTCAGCGGTGGCCAGGGCGTGCTCGATCGTCGGGCGATCGGCCAGCGGCCGGCCTGATTCCGCCCAACCTTTCCCCTCCGGACCGGTCAGGGGCGAGGCCGCCCGGATGTTCCCCTGCCGATCCGTGAGCACGAGGGAAATGAAGCCGGGATAATGGCGACGGAGGATATCCAGACTCCTGGACGCCTCGGACCATCCCGCCCCATTGAGGCCGCTGTTCTCGGCTTCGGTCGCCAAGGCGCGTTGGTGCAGGGTTAGATATTCCTCCACCGAGGAGGCGATCTGGCGCGCATCCCGTTGCAGATCGTCCGCGGTTTGCCCGCGCAGCGTGGTATCGAAGCGATGTCCGGCATACAGGCTCAGGGCGGCGATGGAGAGCACGGCGATCACGCCGAAACGACGGAACAGGACCGTCTCCAACGGCGTGTCCGAATCAGGCGCAACCCGGATGCCCGTTTGGAAGCGCAGGCGGGAAGACTGGTAGATCAGCAGGGCCAGCATGGCCATGATGACGCCATTGACCGGATATTTGACGACCCACACCAGATTGGTGGGCGAAGGAGTGTGCGAAATTCCAAAGCTGTACAGCGCGATCAAGGGAGTGCCCAGCAACAGCCAATAGGAGCAACTCGCCACCAGCGCACCGATCCCGCGCCTCTGCACCAGCCAACCGGTGACGACGGCCTCTAGGGTGTAGCAGATCAGCCCCAGCGGATGATTCCAATCGTACCAGGTGCGGGAAAAAGCCAGCAAGGCGGCCAAACCACCGTACCAAGGGCCGAAAAGATAGGCGGTGAGCAGCGTCACCCATCCGCCGAACGCCAGGATGCTGCCCCCGAAGATCGACACCGTCAGGCTGTTCAAGGCAAAACCCAGCGCACCTGCCATCAGTGAAAACAGCAAAGGCTTTCCCGCGGAGGGAACAGGGCTGGATGAAGGAGATGCGATAAGCGTATATCGGCGCTTTGGCCGGTAACTCAAATGTGTGGCTGCTCCCGCGGATGACAATCTCCAACGGGCCGGTGCGCCGGATGCTCGGAGGCTCTCGGAATCTGGCACGGGAGGACCGACTGAAAGCCCGCCCCCGGGGGCGGAGACGAGGGCTCGCGCCAGGTGCTCCTTCCCCTCCGGCACCCGGCGGGCGCTCCGAGCGGCCCGCAGACCCGATGTGAGCGATCAAGATTTTGCACCTTCTCAAGGAAGGAACGGAGAAAATTTTGTTTTACTCCCGCCGACGGGTCATACAGACATGCCAGCTCATTTGGGGGGCAGTAGCTCAGTTGATAGAGCGCGTCGTTCGCAACGACGAGGTCGCCGGTTTGATCCCGGTCTGCTCCACCACCTACTTCTGATCACAAAGTTTGAATGCCGGGCAGCACGGCGAACCGCGGCTTCCAGCAGGAGCGCGCCGGCTGAGCTGGCACGAGGCACCGGCAGTGAGAGCAGCGCCCGGCTGCTGGAGGCGCAAATTGCCTGGGTCACCCTAGGCGGAATCCGGCCCTTACTACCAGCTGTGGCCAGCGCCGGCGGTGTCGAAGCCTGCCCTGCGTGCGCCGGTGTGCCATGCCGATGGACCGAGGGAGCGATCAGCCGCGAGCTGTCAGGACGGTGGCAAACGGCGATCCAAGCACCTGCTACAGGGAGCCCACCAGCAGCCGGTTGGATCTATTTCTGACCAAACTTGGCTTTGTTTCTCCTCAATTGCGAATCGCGCGGGCAGGCTGATTCTAATCTTGTATTCTCCGAATACACCTACTAGTGCTGAAGATAACTTTCACACTGCCTCAATTTAGTGAATAAACAGCGACCGGCGATTGATCTATATACAATTTATTTGCAATAATACGCGCCCGTTGCTGTTTGCCAGATAGGGTATAGGGCGTCGCTCTCGAATTTCT
>CAISJA010000444.1 GCA_903885525.1 uncultured Opitutaceae bacterium | reverse complement strand
TCGCCTTCATCAACCGCGCGTTCGGCCACTACGCCTGGGCCTACTGGATCATGATCAGCTGCAACGTCATCACCCCGCAGTTTTTCTGGTTCAAGGCCGTCCGCCATAACACCACCCTGGTCTGGATCCTCTCTATCTTCGTCAACGTCGGCATGTGGTTCGAGCGCTTCGTGATCATCGTCACCTCGCTCGCCCGCGACTTTCTGCCCTCCAGCTGGGGCTACTACTCTCCCAGCATCGTGGAAATCTTCACCTTCTTCGGCACCTTTGGCGTGTTCTCCACGCTCTTCCTGCTTTTCATCCGCTTCGTGCCCATCATGCCGATGTCCGAGGTGAAGGCCGTCATCCCCCAGGCCGATCCTCACGGAGGCCATCACTAAGGAGGTGCCATGAAAAAGACCTACGGACTCATCGCGGCCTTCGACACGGTTCCCGCCCTCTATCACGCCTGTGAACAGGTGCGCGACGCCGGCTTTGCCGATTGGGACGCCATCACCCCGTTTCCTGTGCACGGGCTCGATGCCGCGATGGGCATGCGCCGCTCCCGCGTGCCGCGCCTCTCCCTCACTGGCGGCATCATCGGCTTCTGCACCGGCATGACGCTCATCTGGTGGACCGGTGCCTCCGACTACCGGCTGATCGTCGGCGGCAAACCTCTTTTCTCCCCGATGTTCGCCTTCCCCGTGAGCTACGAGCTCACCATCCTCTTCACCGCCTTCGCGACGATCATCGGCATGTTCGTCCTCAACCGCCTCCCCATGCACTACCATCCCGTGCAGAAGGCCCCGCAGCTCACGCGCCTGCTCGACGACCGTTTCCACATCGTGATCGAGGCCGCCGACCCGAAATTCAACGCCGCCGCCACCCGCGAGTTCCTCGCGTCGATCGGCGGCCAGGACATCGCGGAACTGGAGGACTAAGATGCGTTACGCCTATTACACGCTCGCCTTCCTCGTCCTCCTGACGGTCTCCATCATGGGCTTTCGCGGCCTGGTCACCACCAGCGCGCCGGTCATGGTCTTCCCGGACATGGACAACCAGTCCAAGTACAAGCCACAGGCTTCGTCGAAGTTCTTCGCCGACGGCCGGGCCGACCGCCCGCTGCCTCCCGGCACCGTCCCGCACGGCCGGACCGCCGCCGCCGACCCTGCCTTCCTGCGGGCCGACGATGCGCACTACGCCGGCAAAAACGCCGATGGTTCCTTCGTCCGCCGCTTCCCCGTGGCGGTCAACCCCGCCCTGCTCCAGCGCGGCGCCGACCGCTTTGCCATCTATTGCCAACCCTGCCACGGGGCCCTCGGCGACGGCCAGGGCATCACCAAGGCCTACGGCATGGTCGCCACGCCCTCCTACCACGACGACCGCATCCGCGCCATGGCGGAAGGCGAGATTTTCAACACCATCACGAACGGCAAGAACACGATGATGTCCTACGCCGACAAGCTTACGCCCGCCGACCGCTGGGCCGTGATCGCCTACGTCCGCGCCCTCCAGCGCGCCCGGCACGCCACCCTCGCCGACGTCCCGGCCGACCAACAAGGGGAGCTGAAGTAACATGAGCGCACCCAGCATCCCCGCCCCCGTCAAGACCACGGCCGCCCTCGGTCTCGGCCTGGCCGGCATCGGCCTGACCGCAGTCGGCTTCCTCGTCGACAACCACCTCACCGTGGTGACTTCCTGGCTGGTCGGGATCACCTTCTGGACCGGCATCGCCCTCGGCTCGCTCCTCCTCGTGATGATCCATCACATCTTTGACGCCGGCTGGTCGACCGTCATCCGCCGCCAATACGAGCACGTCATCGGCGTGTTCCCTTGGCTGGCGCTGTTGTTCGTCCCCATGATCGCCGTCGCCTGGACGCATCCGACCTGGATCTGGCGCTGGATGGACCCGGCCTACAACCTCGCCAACGTCGGCGGACATGGCCTGGTGGGTGACGACATCCTCCTGACGAAGAAGAGCGCGTTCCTCAACCGGAACACCTTCACCATCGTCAGCCTCGGCTCCTTCCTCATCTGGTCGTTCCTCGGCTCTCGTTTCCGCCGCAATTCCTTCCGGCAGGATGCGGACGGCGAGGTGAAGTGGACCCTGTCCAGCCGCAAGTGGGCGGCCGCCGGCATCCCGCTGACCGCCTTCTCCCTCTCGGCCTGCATCATCCTCTGGGTGAAATCCATGGAGTACCACTGGTTCTCCACCATGTACGGCGTATGGTTCTTCGCCGGCTGCATGCGCGCCGCCCTTTCCCTCGGTGTCATCCTCATGGTCTGGCTCTGGAATCGCGGCGACTACAAGGGCATCCTGAACGACAACCACCTCCACAGCATCGGCCAGCTCATGCTCGCCTTCACCGTGTTCTGGGCCTACGTGACCTTCTCGCAGTATTTCCTGATCTGGAATGCCAACGTGCCTGAGGAAACTTTCTGGTACAACCTGCGCGAAATGAACAACAGCGACGGTCTGCCCAACCAGTGGAAATGGGTTGGAATGTTTCTGCTTTTCGGCCACTTCTTCCTGCCTTTCCTCGTCCTCCTGCAGTACCCGGTCAAGGTGAACAAGAAGCTCATCCCCTGGGTCGGCCTCTTCATCGCCTTCGTCTTCCTCGTTGATCTCTGCTACAACATCATGCCCTCGCAGAAGCATGCGAACGGCGACCCGTTCCCCTTCCTCCAGAGCGGCCTGCTCTGGAACGTGACCGCGGTCGTGGGCATCGGCGGCATCGCCGCGTGGGCCTACCTCCGCAGTTTCGCCTCCACCAGGCTCATCCCCATCCGCGACCCGCGCATCGTCGAGTCGCTGACGCACCACGAGGCCAGCGCGCCATGAGTGACTCCCAACCCTCCGCCGCCTTTCCGCAGCGCACCCCCGTCTTCACCGCCGTCGTCGTGCTTGCTGCCGCCCTGGCCTTCGCTTGGGTCGTGCACCGCTACTACCATCCCTCCGCCGCCGTCGACCAGCGCGGCAACGCCAATCCCGCGGATTTTGCCGGCGATGTGCGCTGGAAGATGACGCCGGCGGGCCGCGCCCAGCGCCTGACCGAGCTCCGCGCCCGCGAGCAGGCCGAGTCGACCACCTACGGCTGGATCGACAAGCAGGCCGGCGTGGTCCGCATCCCGGTCGACGAAGCGGTCAAACTCACTGTCCGCGATCTTTCCCGGAACTGATCTGCCGATGAATTCCTCCGCAAATAATTCCCGCGCTGAGCAGCAGGAAATCGATGCCTCCGCCCAGTGGCCGGTGCTCGCTTTCTTTGCCCAGGGCCTCGCCTGGCTCCTCGTCGGCGGAGCCCTGCAACTTGCCGCCTCCTACCAGTTGCATACGCCGGAATTTCTCGCCGGCTGCGAGTGGTTCACGCACGGTCGCGTCGCGGCGGCTGCCTCCACCGCGCTGATCTACGGCTGGGGCTTCAACGCCGCCTTCGGCGTGGGTCTTTGGCTCATGTCCCGGCTCTCGGCGGCGGCACTCCGCTCCGGCGGCTGGCTGATCGTCGCCGGGAAGTTTTGGAACATCGGCGTCGCCCTTGGCCTCGCCGGCATCTTCCTCGGGGCCGCCACCTCCTACGAGCTGCTGGAGATGCCCCGTTTCGTGGTCCACCTGCTCCTCGGGGCCTATGCGCTGATGGGGGTCTGGGTCATCACCACCTTTAGTGTGCGCAACACCGAGCATGTCTACGTTTCGCAGTGGTACCTGTTTGCCGCCGTCTTCCTCTTTCCCTGGCTCTTCCTCGCCGCGCAGGTCATGCTCTTCGTCGCCCCGGTGCGTGGCGTGGTGCAGGCCGTCGTGCACGCCTGGTATGTCAACGGCGTGTACGGCCTCTGGTTCATCCCGCTCGGGCTGGCGATCGCCTACTACTTCGTGCCGAAGCTCACCGGCCGTCCGCTCTACAATTATTACCTGGCGGCCGTGGGCTTCTGGTGGCTGCTCGGCTGCACCGCTTTCACCGGCGGCGCCCGTCTGCTCGGCGGCCCGGTCCCGGCCTGGGTCGCCTCGCTCGGGGTGGTCGCCCAATTTGCCGTCGTGCCGGCGGTGGTGATCGTGCTGGCCAACCTCCTCGGGGCGTTCTCCGGCCGCTCCGCCGTCCTCCAGGCCAGTTTCGCCCTGCGGTTCATCCTGCTGGGCGTGCTCGGCTTCGCCGCCTGGTCCATGCTCAATCTGGTGCTCTCTCAGTCAGCGCCATCGCCGTCACGGCCCAGCTGACGTTCCTGCCCGAGCTGCGTGACACCTTGGCCTTCTATGGCTGCTTCTCGACTGCGGTCTTCGGCGCGGCCTACTTCCTGCTCCCGCGCCTGACCGGCCAGGCCTGGCGTTCCGGGCTTCTGGTCTACATTCATTGGACCTGCACGGCCGCGGGTCTGCTCGTCCTCGTGGCCGGACTGGCCGGTGCGGGCTGGGTTCAGGGCCAGCTGCTGAACACCGCCGCGCTGCCCTTCGCCGACCTGGTCCGCCAGATGATGCCCTGGTTCATGACCCGCTCCATCGCTCTCATGCTCCTCCTCACCGGCCATGTGGCCTTCGCCGTCAACTTCGGCTGGATGTGCCTCGGCACCGCCGCCGGCCTGGTCGGCCTCGCCGGCCCGGATGAACAGGCAACCTTCACTCCTCCGCCCGCCATGGAGGTTCCGCATTCATGAAAAACGGCCTGCTCCTCTTCGCCGGTACGCTCGGCCTCATCGTGCTCTCTTGGGGCGGGGTCGTCCTGTCCGCCCACCGCCAGCTCGGCGGCCTGACCCAGTACAAGGACCCGGTTGACGAGACGCTCTTTCCCGCGCCGCTGACCGGTGCCGCCAACCAGGGCCGGCTGGTCTATCAGGACCTCGGCTGCGTCTCCTGCCACACACAACAGGTCCGCCGCGAAGGCTTCGGCGCCGATGTCGCCCGCCAGTGGGGCACCCGCCAGAGCGTGGCGCGCGACTACATCGGCGACCGCACCGTGTTCCTCGGCTCGATCCGCCTCGGCCCCGATTTGCGCAACGTCGGCGCTCGCGCCGGGACCACCGCCGATTCGCTCTATGCCCTGCTCTACGCACCGCAATCCGTATCGGCCGGCACCAACATGCCGAGCTACGGCTTCCTGTTCGAGGTCCGCCCGATCATTCCCGGCCAGGCTTCGCCCAAGGCGCTCCATCTGACCGGTCCCGCCGCCGCGCCGGCCGGTTATGAGGTCGTGCCCACGCCCCGGGCCGAGCAACTGGTCGCCTATTTGCTGAACCTGAAGGACAGCTACGAGTTTCCCGAGGCCAAACCCTTTGTCGCGACCGTCCAGAAGGAGGGAGGCCACTAAGATGAGCTCCGAGAAACCCCATTTCCACCTCGAATCCTCCGGTGCCTCCGACGAGAGCCTCCAGCAGGTCCACACCCAGCTCCAGCAGCAGAAGCCGGAAAAGCCCGAGGGCTATTCCCGCTTCCCGCTCGTGGTTCTGGGCATCATGTGCATGTCCATCTATCTGGGTGCGCTCTACCTCGCCCACCATGCAGCGAATTTTGACGCCACAGTGTACAATGAGAACCAGCCAGCCCGCAAGGGCGCGGCCGAGCCCGCCCCGGTTGTCACGCCTGCAATGTTGGGCAAGCGCCTCTTCACCGCCAACTGCATCGCCTGCCACCAAACCACCGGGCAGGGCATCCCCGGCGTCTATCCTCCGCTCGCTGGCTCCGACTGGGCCCAGGGCCCGGAAGAACGGGTCATCCGCATCGTCCTTCACGGGCTGAGCGGCCCGGTCAAGGTCAGCGGCAAGGACTTCAGCAACGTCATGACGCCCTTCGGCAGCCTGCTCAAAGACGAGCAGATCGCCCAGGTCCTGACTTACGTCCGGCAGGAATGGAGTAACAATGCCCCCGCCGTCGCTCCGGAAGCGGTCGCCAAGATCCGCGCGGAAACCGCCACCCGTACCGTGCAGTGGACCGCACCGGAATTGCTCTCCCTTACTGGTAAATAAGATATTATCCTCCAATATTATAGCGAAGGTCGTGCCGCTTGGTCCCGGCCTTTCTTTTTTTGTGTTGGCTTCGGCCCGGACGGCCAGCCCACCGGGGAGGCCGGCCGTCCAGGAATGGCAGAGCGGGCAGTGAATTCTCTACTGGCGCAAAATTTTGTCCATAAGTTTATGCATAATCAAATGATTAGCAAGTAAATCCCGCTCGTCAATTGACGTGGGTTCCATCGGTCAATCCGCGGTCGCAGCCCGGAGCAGTGCGGGAAATGCTCGCCGCGTTATGAAGCCCCGCCTGTACCCCTTGGCCCTCTTCCTATTCTCGTGTGTCGGCTCATTCGCGATTACGCCGAGTCCGACCGTGATCAACGTCTCGGAGGTAAAAGAGTACCCGACGCTGGAAAGTGTGATGCGTGCTTTCAGCCAGGCCCAGAAGCCCGAGGTGATGTTTATCGGCGTCACCCATCGCATCAAGGAATCCTCCCTGGATCAGATCGCGGAAAACGGCCTCACCTTCTTTGAAACTCATCCGGCCAACCTCAGCAGCCTGCTCAGCCAGATCCTGGCCTATGGCAATATCTCCCAACGCATCCTCCGGGGCGAAGCCGCGAGCGCGGCCAGCCGGAAGCAATTGCGCCGGCAAATGGCTGCGATCATCGAGGCCCGGCGCCAATTATACTATTACCTCGAACACGTCCCTTCCGGGAACAAGATCCTCGTCCCGCGGAACGGGAAAATCTGCGATATCCGCGAGCAGATCGAGTTGATCGCCCGGGATTGCGACGCCGCGGCCAAAGCTTTGATTTGACTGTGGTCCGGATTGGCCGGCGCGGGCGCAGGCACCGGGCCGGGAGAGGAAAGCCTAGCCCCTGAGGGCGGCTGGTTTTGCCCGGCCAGTGCCCTGGGGGGGGGGCGTCTTTTCCGGCGGCCGGTCCCGCGCTCCGGTCTCGCCTGACTTTGCCCTGGCAGAAAAAAAGACAGCCACCCTGCGCCGAAGCGAGGGTGGCTGGTTCACACACCTGCAATCTATGCCCGAAAATGAGGGGTGGCGGGTCAGCCGATCAGGTTCTGCCACTGGTGGTCCTTGGCCTGGCGGGCGGCCTTGAGGGCACCGAGGGCCACGTAGTTCTTGTAGTTCTCGCCCAGGGTGCGGACACGCGGGTTCTCGAAACCTTCCTCGAGGAGCTTGGTCTGCAACGCGACTCCGAAGCCCTTGATCAGGCTGCCCCCACCCGTGACAATCACGTTCTGGAGCAGCTCCGTCACCAGATCAGGATTCGAGCGGGCCAGCAACTGGCAGGTCATGGCAAATACCTTCTGGAGCAGAGCATCGCAGCCGGCGCAGATCTGGGCGGTGATATCGATCTTCCGCGGCTTGCCGCCGACGATGATCGTGGCGATCACCGGGGCGGCGGTGCCCTCGGACATCGCAAAGGAATGCTTCTCCTTGAGCTCCTTCACCCGGGTCAGCGTGAGGCCGCAGTCCGGATACGCCGCCAGGATGGCCTCATGGATGATCTGGTCGACGGCGTCGCCGGCGAACGGCGCACTCAACTGGTCCTCGACCGTCGGGTAGTGGCCCTGCACCAGGCAGACGTCGGTGGAGCCCGCCCCGATGTCGATATAGAGGGAATTGAGCACCGGATCCTGATATTCCGGATCGGTGAGACGGGTCTCGTCGCGGTAGCCCAGGGCGGCGAGGAAAGGCTCCGGCACGAACAGCACCTTGTGGAACAGGCCTTGGACGACGGTTCGGGCGTTCTCGCGGGCGACAAGATCGGAGCTGGCGGGCATGCCGATGACGGCGCGGATTTCGCCGGCATCGTCGGGCAGGCGGGTGCGCAGGTGCTGGGCATACAGCCGAGCCATCGGCAGGTCGGCGATCACCCCGGAGCGCAGCGGGTGGTGCATGGTCAGGTGCATGCGGTACTTTTGCGCGTCGCGGCCGTAGAGGGTGCGGGCGTTGCCCGGCAGCACGCCTTCCAGTACGTTTTCGGCGGCGGTGCCGATCACGGTGGGGATCTGCTCGCTCACTGTCGTCCCGGTGCCCGTGAGCGGGCTGGCCATGAGACACGAGGTGTTGGTGCCCCAGTCGAGGCCGACGAGGGTGGTGTCGGTGGCGGTGGCATTGGCGGGCAGGTCGGAGGAAGCAGCGGCGGGCGTGGCCTTGCGAGGATAGTTGAGGACGGTGGATTTCATGGGTAGAGGAGGTTGAGTGTGAACGGCGGGTTAAGGTTGGAGGGAAAGGGCGGGGAGAGCGGGAGCGGCCGGCCGGGTGAGGTTCTCCCACGTGAGCGGCAGCACGGAGCGCAGGGGCAGCACGGTCTCGGTGCGCAGCTCCTCCTCCGTCTCGGCGAGGGCGGTAAGCATCGAGGGAATGTCCCCAAACGGTATGCGCCGCTTGAGCTGGACGATGCGGGGCCGGACCGGTGCAGGTGCCGGCGCGGAAGGAAGCGACGGCCCGGGCGCTGCGAGGCGGCGGGTGAGCTCGTCCACGATGAGCTGGCGCTGCAGGCGGCCCACAGTCACGGCACTCTGCGCCCGGTCAAACAATTCGCGGAGCCGCTGACGCCGCTCGGCCACCGGCAGCGGCGAATGGACGGACCAAGCCTGGATCAGCGGCGGCAGCCGCTCGGAAAGCAGGGAGCGCGCAAATTGTTCGCGGCCTTCATGCCGCTGGACGCACGCTTCCAGCGTCCAACGGACAATCTCCTCCCAAAGTTGGGCGGGGTCCTGGGCGGCGACCGGAGGTAGGGCGACTGGCTGCATGACGAAAATCAGAAATCACTAAGCATTCCAAGTGCCAATCGCTCAAATCGTTAATTATGAACATATAGCATTTTATTAAATCCGCCCTGAGTTCTTCCGGTGGCCAAGGAGGCAATTTTTTCCCGGGCGAAACCCCGCCGCCTTGGCACCGGCTTACCGGACCGGAATGTAGCCGCCAGGGACGCCGCCCTTGGCGAGCATGAACTGGAACAGCCCGATGCTGCGGGCCCGGAAGGCCCCGGCGCAGCTCAGCAGATAATAGCGCCACATCCGTCCGAAGCGGTCGCCGTAGGTTGCGCGGTACCGTCCCCAGGACTGCGTGAAATTTCTCTCCCACGCCAGCAGGGTCCGGTCGTAATGCGCGCCAAAATTGTGCACGTCCTCGATGATGAACCGTCCCTCCGCCGCCCGGGCCACCTGTGCGGGTGAGGGCAGCGTGGAATTGGGGAAAATGTACCGTTCGATCCACGGATCGGTGGTGTGGCGCGAGACCGCGCCGCCGATCGTGTGGCACAGGAACAATCCGCCGTCGCGCAGACACCGCGCCGCGGCGGCCATGTAGGTCCCGTAATTCTTGCCGCCCACATGCTCCATCATGCCGACGCTGACGATGCGGTCGAACGGTTCGTTCAGCTCGCGGTAGTCCTGCAGGCGGATTTCCACCGGCAGCCCTCGGCAGGCGGCCGCGGCGTGGGCTTGCTGCTGGCGGGAGATCGTGACCCCAACCACCTGGCAGCCATGGCGCTCCGCCGCGTACCGGGCCAGCGTGCCCCAGCCGCACCCGATGTCGAGCAGGCGCAGGCCCGGCACCAGGCCGAGTTTGCGGCTGATCAGCTCCAGCTTGCGTTCCTGCGCGACGGCGAGGTCGTCGGTGCCGGCGAAATAGGCGCAGGAGTATTGGCGCTCGGGGCCGAGCATCGCGCCGAAGAAATCATTCCCGAGGTCGTAGTGGACTTCGCCCACGCGGCGCGCCCGCCGCTTCGTCTGCCGGTTGAACAGCATCGCGGTCAGCACCGCGATGCCGGTGCGCAGCGTGCGCGGGAGCTGCTCGTCCAGCCGGGCCCGGGTGGCGCGGCAGCACATCTCGTCAAGGGCGGCGCAATCCCACCCGCCGTCCATGTAGGCCTCGCCGAGGCCGAGCGTGCCTTCGGCCAGCACGCGGTCGTAGAAACGCTGGTTGTGCACCTGCAGATCCCAAGGACGGACGCCATGGAGGCGAATATCCGCCCGGGCGAACAGCTCGGCTATGAGGGTCTGGGTGCGTAAGGACATCAATCTCCCCGCGGCCCACCACTATCCCTATTTCCCGTTGGAACGCAATGGCCTAGCGGCAGATTTCCCTGCCAGGGCGCCACGGCAGCAGTCGTGCCGGAGCGTCGGCGAACGGCGGCGGGCAGGCAGCGTCCCCGTGTGCCCCCTCGGTCCGGCCGGCCATGCGCTCGATCCCGGCCGGCGGCACGGGGCCTCAACCGGCTTTCGCCGCCGCCATCAAGTCCGCCATGTGCGTGAGC
>CAISJA010000443.1 GCA_903885525.1 uncultured Opitutaceae bacterium | reverse complement strand
TACGCCCAGTTCGGCATCTTCCTCAAGGAGGGCGCCGCCCTCGACTTCACCCACAAGGACCAGCTCGTCAAACTGCTCCGCTACGAGACCTCCCTCACCGAGAAGGGGAAGACCACCAGCCTCGCCGACTACGTCGCGCGGATGAAGGACGGGCAGAAAGAAATCTACTTCATCATCGCCCCCAACCGCGAGGCCATCGAATCCGGCCCCTACCTGGAAGGCTTCAAAGCCCGCAACCTCGAGGTGCTCTTCTGCTACGAGCCGGTGGATGACTATGTCTTCAACCATGTCCGCGAATTCGACGGCAAGAAGTTCCTCGCCGCCGACCACGCCGATGTGAAGCTCGACGACGCCCCGCAGGCCGGCGAAACCCTCGGCGAGGCCGAACTCAAGGAACTGTCCGCCTGGCTGAAGGACACCCTCGGCGCCCAGGTGGCCGACGTGAAGGCCAGCGACCGGCTCGTCGGCTCCCCCGCCCTCGCTACCAACGCCGACAAATTCATGTCCGCCCAGATGCGCCGCATGATGAAAGCGATGAAGAAGCCCGGCGAGGCCGAGGAGCCCGCCAAGGTGAACCTCGAGATCAATCCGCGCCACGCCGTCATCAAAAAGCTCGCCGCCCTCCGCACCAGCAACCCCGAGAAGGCCGAGCTTGTCGCCGAACAGCTTCTCGACAACGCCCTCATCGCCGCCGGCCTCCTGGAAGACCCCTCGCGCATGGTGGCCCGCCTGAACAAGCTGCTGGAAAGCATCTGAGGGCGCTGTCGTCCGGCTCGGGGTGAGTGCTGCTGATCTCCCACGCCCGCGGGGGGAGCAACACGGCGGGCGGGCTTGGCTTTGCCGCCCATCCGACTTCCGGCCCGCTCCCCGCCACCCCGGACCGCGAACCCCGAAAGGATTGCCGCGGCAACCGGGCGGGATATTACCGTGGGTCTATGATCAAAACCCCTCTCCGTCTCCTGGCCGGACTGGCCTTGGCTGCGGCCAGCCTGTGCGCCCAGACCAGCGCAGAACCCACCCGCCTGCTTCGCTTCCCCGCGACCAACGGCTCCCAGATCGTCTTCAGCTATGCCGGTCAGCTCTACACCGTCGGCCTCGCGGGCGGCACCGCCCGCCGCCTCACGGATGCCCCCGGCTGGGCGGTCTTCCCCCGTTTCTCGGCCGACGGCTCCCAACTGGCCTTCACCGCCCAGTATGACGGCAACACCGAGGTGTACGTCATGCCGGCGGACGGCGGCACCCCGAAACGCCTGACCTACACCCCCGCGCTCGACCGCGACGATCTCTCCGACCGGATGGGCCCGAACAACATCGTCATGGCTTGGAAAAACACCCGGCCGGAAATCGCCTTCCGCTCCCGCATGCGGGACTTCAACGACTTCAACGGCCAGCTCTACACCGTCGGCCTCGACGCCGAACTGCCCCAGCAGCTCCCGGTCCCGCGCGGCGGCTTCCTCAGCTATTCGCCCGACGACACCAAGATCGCCTACAACCGCGTTTTCCGCGAATTCCGCACCTGGAAACGTTACCGCGGCGGCATGGCCGATGACATCTGGATCTACGACCTCAAGACCGGTGCCCTCGAGAACATCACCCACCACGAGGCCCAGGACATCATCCCGATGTGGGCGCCGAACAACAAAATCTATTTCCTCTCGGACCGCGACGGCCACCTGAACCTCTTCTCCTACGACCTCGCCACCAAGCAGACCACCCAGCACACCGCCTTCAAGGACTACGACATCAAGTTCCCCTCCCTCGGCCAGGGCGGCATCGTCTTCGAGCAAGCCGGCCTCATCTGGCACTTCGACCTCACGACCGGGACGGCCCGGCCGGTGCCCATCGTCATCAAGGAGGACCTCGCCATCGCGCGGAGCGGCCTCGTCAATGTATCCAAGTTTGTCACCGAAGTCTCGCCCGCCCCCGACGGCAAGCGCGCCGTGGTGGTCGCCCGCGGCGATGTTTTCACCGTCCCGGCCAGGCACGGCCCCGTGCGCAACCTGACCAACACTTCCGGCGCGCACGAGCGCAACGCCAGCTGGTCACCCGACGGCAAATGGATCGCCTACGTCTCCGATGCCACCGGCGAAAACGAACTCTGGCTCCGCCCGCAGGACGGCGGCGGCGAGCCGGTGCAGGTCACCCGGGGCGCCGACACCTATTACTACGCTCCGCTCTGGTCACCCGACTCCAAGAAGCTGCTCTGGGGCGATCGCGCCCAGCGCCTCCGCTACGTCAGCCTCGACACCAAGGAGGTCGCGCTCATCGAGCAAAACCCCTCCTTTGAAATCACCGACTACGACTGGTCCCCCGACAGCCAGTGGGTCGGCTGGACCTCCCCGCAGCAAAACGGGTACGCCAAGATCAAGCTCTACTCGCTGGAGAAGAAGCAGACCATCGAGGCCACCGACGGCTGGTTTTCCGCCCGCGCGGTCACCTTCAGCGATGATGGCAAATGGCTCCTCTTTGCCTCCGGGCGCGACTTTACCCCGAGCTACGGGGTCACCGAATTCGACCACATCTACCGCGACTGGGAACGGATCTACCTGATCGCCCTCAATGCCTCCGTCGAATCGCCCTTCAAGCCGAAGAGCGACGAGGTGGAAATCGCCAAGGATGAGGAGAAGAAGCAGGAAAAGGCCGAGGGGAAAAACCCTGAAACCCAGGCCGGTGACCAGAAGGAAACCAAGGTGGCAGAGGCCGCCCAGCCTCAGCCGGACAACGCGAAAAAAATCGCGGATCGCGCCGCCGCCACAGACAAGAAAGAAGGTGCGAAGAAGGCCGCCGTCGTGGTGAAGGTGGACGCCGCCGGCCTGCCGGACCGCCTCCTCAGCCTGCCCATCGCCCCCGCCGCCTACCCCGCCCTGGCCATGGTCGGCGACAAGGTGTTCTATCTCCGCGCCAGCGACGGCGCCGGCGGCACCGGCCGCCGCGGCGGCAACCTCTGCCTCTACAGCCTGAAGGACCTGAAGGAAACCGACCTCGGGCCGGTGGAGAGCTTCAGCCTCACGGCCGACGGCAAGAAGATGCTCGTCGCCCAGCAGCACGAATATGCCATCATCGATCTGCCCGCCGCCCGGATCGAGCTGAAGGACAAGCTCAACCTCTCCGGCCTCGAGATGAACCTCGACCGCACCGCGGAGTTCAATCAGATCTACCAGGAATGCTGGCGGCAGATGCGGGACTTTTTCTACGCCCCCAACATGCACGGGCTCGACTGGCCGGCCCTGCGCGACAAATACGCCGTCCTCCTGCCCTCCGTGCGCGTCCGCCACGACCTGACCTATGTGATCGGGGAACTCATCGGCGAGCTCAGCGTCGGCCACGCCTACGTCGGCGGCGGCGAACACCTCAACGAGGCCCCGCGTATCAGGACCGGCCTCCTCGGTGCCGAACTCTCCCGCGACCCCGCCAGCCGCGCCTACCGGATCAACCGCATCCTGCGCGGCGAAAACTGGCAGGACAGCTCCCACTCCCCGCTCACCGAGCTGGGCGTCGACGTGAAGGAAGGCGACTACATCCTCGCCGTGGACGGCAAGCCGGTCGCCGCCCTGGCGAACATCTACGCCGCCCTCGTCGGCACCGCCGGCAAGCAGGTCGTGCTCCGGGTCAACGCCCAGCCCGTCGCCACCGGCGCCCACGATGTCACCATCGTGCCCATCGCGGACGAACACGGGCTGTACTATTACAACTGGGTGCAGCGCAATATCGACACCGTCACCCGGAAAACCCACGGCCTCGTCGGCTACGTCCATATCCCGAACATGGGCCCGGCCGGTCTGAACGAATTTGTGAAGCACTACTACCCGCAGCTCGGCCGGAAGGCCCTCATCGTCGACGACCGGGGCAACGGCGGCGGCAATGTCTCCCCGCAGATCGCCGAGCGGCTCGACCGCAAGCTCGCCTTCCTCACCTACCTGCGCAACGGCCAGCCCACTCCCAACCCCGGCGGCCAGCTGGTCGGCCCGAAGGTGCTCCTGATGAATGAATTTTCGGCCTCCGACGGCGATATCTTCCCCTACCGCTTCCGCTCGCTCGGCCTCGGCAAGCTCATCGGCAAGCGCAGCTGGGGCGGCGTCGTCGGCATCCGCGGCTCGCTCCCGATTGTCGACGGCGGCATCCTCAACCGCCCCGAGTTCGCCAACGGCTACTCGGCGGACGGCAAGCAATGGATCATCGAGGGGGCACGGCGTCGATCCCGACATCGTGGTCGACAACGACCCCGCCCGCGAATTCCGCGGCGAGGACCAGCAGCTCGACCGCGGCATCCAGGAAATCCTCGCCGACCTCAAGACCAAGGGCCGGAGCCTGTCGCCCGTGCCTGCCTGGCCCGACAAGACCTTCGGCGCGGCGAAAAAATAGCCGGCCGCCCCGCCCCACCGCCCCGTCTTCACTG
>CAISJA010000442.1 GCA_903885525.1 uncultured Opitutaceae bacterium | reverse complement strand
GACGATCATAGCAGGAAGCCCTTGTCTCTGGCGGCTCCGACGGAGGCGGGTTCGGTCCACCAGATGTCGAGGCCGAGGTCCTCGGCGACGGCCCTTGAGGCGTTGTATCCGCCGCCGAAGGTGATCATGCCGCCCGGGAAGGTGCTGGCTCCGCAGACATAGAGGTTGTCCATGGGGGTGCGGTTGGCCGAGCACTGAACGTTGGGACGGGAGTAGCCCATCTGGGTCATCACATAGGCGCCGTGCTTGAAGGAGCCGCGCTTCATCTGCGGGATCTTCTGTTCGATGTAGACGGGGGTGTAGTCATAGCGGCGGACGATGTCGGCGGCGTCGAAGTCGGTCATGTATTCGGAAAGCTTGGCGATCAGCCGGTCGCCGTATGAGGCCGACAGGTCGGCCCACGCTCCGGCGGCGGGGGCGTAGGGGACGCAGGCCTCGATGCGGCAGACGGCGGAGCCCGGATCGACCTCCTGGGGGGCCTGGGCGGGGTCGAGGTCGGTGGTGAAGGTGACGTGGCCGATGTCGTGCAGCAGGTGGCCCTGCATGACCTCGCGCAGGTGGGTGACCACGTCGTCCGGGGTCTCGACGCCGAAGACGCGGATGAAGGCGTTCTTCACGGCGGGGTTGACGCTCTCGGCCTTGAAGGTCGGCTTTCGGCGCAGGCCCAGGTGACAGAGGAAGAGGGAGCTGAACTCCCACTCCCAGTTGCGGGCGGTGTTGAGGCAGAGTTTGGAGCGCTTGAGGACCTCGGCCTCGGGGATGAACTCGCCGAAGGTGACGGTGGGGTCGGTGGAGGTGACGACGGCGCGGGCCAGGATGGTCTCGCGCGGACCGTCGGTTCCGGTGGGGGCGACCTCGACGCCCAGGACGGCGCCGTCCTCGACGATGAAGCGCTTGACCTCATAGTTCTCCATCACCTCCATGCCGGCGAGGATGCCGGCCTTCTGCAGGGTTGAGGAGAGGCGGTGCGAGCCGCCGCGGACGAGGGTGGCGTTGAGCATGCGGTTGAAATAGAGCGGCACCAGATAGCTGGAGTTGGTCTCCTCCGGATCGATGCCCCACATGCAGATCAGATAGAGCAGCAGGGCGCTGAGGCCCGGGGTCTCGAAGCCCCAGGAGCGGCAGATCTCCAGCGGGGTCATCTCGGAGACCTTGAGGATCTTCTGGCCGAGCTCGCTTTCCATGTAGGTGGCGGCCAGGCGGGCGGAGCCGACGGGCCGTCCATAGGTAGAGGGGATCAGGTACTCGTCGGCGATCTGCTTGTAGTCGAGATAGACCTCGCGGAAGCGCTCGGCGTCATGGGGCGAGATGGCCCTGAGCGACTCCACCGTCCTGTCCAGGTCGGCGTAGAGGGTGATGGCTCCGCCGTCCTTGAGCAGCAGGGCGGCCTCGACCTCGGGGCGGATGTAGACGCAGCCGTCGGCCTCGAGCTCGAGATCCTGGTAGGGGGGCGCCACGTCGAGCATGAGCATGTAGTTGGCGTGCAGGTTGAAGCGGAAACCGGAGAACTCCTCGGTGACCAGGGCCCCGCCGGTCTCGTGGCGGCGCTCCACCACCAGCACCCGCGCCCCGGCCCGCGACAGATAGGCCCCGGCCGTCAGGCCGTTGTGGCCCGCGCCCACCACGATCACGTCATAGCGCTTGTCTTCAGACATCTTGCAGACCTCCCGCGCCGTCCGCCCGGCGCTTGCTCGTGTTGATCAGTCCACGGTGAATCGCTGGGTGAAGCCCTCGCGGCGCCACAGCTCCTGGGCCCCGTCCATCGCCTTGGCCCGCCACCAGTCGGGCCGGGGCCCGCCCAGGTCGTCGAAGACCTGACAGGCGGCGATGTAGGCGGCGCCGAGGTAGGTGTAGTTGCCGGCGCCGAAGGACTGGCTGATGTAGAGGCTGTCGATCGGGGTCCGGGGCGCGCCGCAGCCGGGGAAGGGCTTTCCGGCGCCCATCTGCCACTCGTGCACCGAGCCGCTGGGATGCATGTTGCCGCCGCAGTGCGGGTTGCGCCGCACATAGTCGTGCGGGGTGTTCACATAGCGGGCGATCTTGGCCGACTTCAGGTTGGGCAGGTACCGGGCGAACACCT
>CAISJA010000441.1 GCA_903885525.1 uncultured Opitutaceae bacterium | reverse complement strand
CGGTCAGGCGCGGCTGCCTGGTGCTGGACAAGAGCTCGGCCTTCCGGATGGTGCCCGAGGTTCCGCTCGTCCTCCCCGAGATCAACCTCGCCGCCACCCAGGGCCATCGCGGCATCATCGCCAGCCCAAACTGCTCCACCGCCGTGGCGCTGATGGGGCTGTACCCGCTGCACCTGGCCTTCGGCGTGCAACGCGCCTTCTTCTCCACCTATCAGTCCGTCTCCGGCACCGGGGCCGACGCCATCGCGGAGCTGGAGGCGCAGACCCAGGCCCACGTCCGGGGCGGGCCGCTGCCACGCCAGGTCTATCCCTATCAGATTTTTGAAAACCTCATTCCGCAGGTCGATGCGTTCGGGGCGGACGGCTACACGGGCGAGGAAACGAAGATGCGCGAGGAGAGCCGCAAAATCATGGGCTTGCCGGGGCTCCGCATCTCGGCCACCTGCGTGCGTGTGCCCGTCGTGCGGGCACATTCGGTGGCCGTGAACGCCGAGTTCGGGCGGCCGGTGGACCTGGCGGCGGCGCGCGCCGCCGTGGCCGCGTTTCCCGGGGCCGAGTTGCGGGATGATCCGGCCCGCCAGCTCTATCCGACCCCGCTCGACTACAGCCGGCAGGTCAAGTGCGGCGTCGGGCGCCTCCGCCCGGACACCGCCCTGGAGAACGGCCTGGCCTTCTGGGTCAGCGGCGACAACCTGTGGAAGGGCGCCGCGCTCAATTCCATCCAGATCGCCGAGGCGATGATCCGCGAGGGCATCCCGCTGCGGCCGGCGGGGTGAGCCCCCCGCGGCGGTGTCAGCCGGCTTTCGCCTTGCGGCAGGGTGGGCATTCCCTTTCGTCAGCCCTGCCCGGACGATTAGCTCAGTTGGTTAGAGCACCTCGCTTACACCGAGGGTGTCGGGGGTTCGAATCCCTCATCGTCCACCATTTTCCTGCCCGCCGACCTGGCCAAGGGACGGTCAGCGGGCCGTCGGCGGGGGCAAGCCACCCGGAAATCCGCGGCCCATTGTCCCTATTCCTCGCTTTTCTTTGCCTGCGCTGGCCTGTTTCTTGGCAGCAACATGGCGCGGACCACCGTCAGACAACTTTGGCAGGCCAAGCTGGAGGGCAAACTTGCCCGCCGGGAATGGCCGGCTACCCCGGTGGCCATGCGGACCGCCTACGCGGGCAGCATCCTTGGCATCGACCCCAGCCTCCGCGGCACGGGTCTGGCGCTGATCGAGTTCGCCGTCGGGCGCCCCCCCATCCTGCTCAGCTGCCGCACGGTGAAGGTGCCGGCGCGGCGGTCGATGGCGCATTGCCTGGCGGAGATCCACCGGGCGGTGACGATGTACGTGGCCGAGTATGCGCCGCGCCATGTGGCGTTGGAGCAGACGATTTTTGTGCAGAATTTCCAGACCGCGCAGATCCTCGGGGCGGCGCGCGGGGCGGCGATCGCCGCCGCGGCCCTGCACGGGCACGAGGTGTTCGAGTACGCCCCGTTGCGCGTGAAGCAGGCGGTGGTCGGGCGGGGCCGCGCCAGCAAGGAGCAGATGGCCCGCACGGTCATGGGCCTGCTCGGCCATGGGCGCGCCCTGGCGTTTGATGAGGCGGATGCCGCCGGCGTGGCGCTCTGCCACGCCTACACGTGGCGGGAGTGAGCCGCCACGCCGGGCGAAGGTGCCTCTCCCTCGCCACCGGCCGCCTGCTCGCCGGCCGCGCCCGGGGCCCGGTCCGGGCCGAGCCGGTCGAGCAGGCGCAGGAGACCGTCGAGGATGGTAAGCGGGTGGGGCGGGCAACCGGGGATGAAAAGATCGACCGGGACCACCGCCGCCGCACCTCCGTGCGTCTCCGGATTGCCGGCAAACGGACCGCCGGCGATGGCGCAGGCACCCACCGCGATGACAATTTTGGGCGCGGGTACAGCCTCCCACGTCTTGCGCAGGGCCAGCTCCATGTTCCTCGAGACCGGTCCGGTGATGAGCAGGCCATCGGCGTGGCGGGGCGACGCCACGAACTGGATGCCGAAGCGCCCGAGGTCCCAACCGATGGTGCCGAGCACATTGGTGTCGGCCTCGCAGGCGTTGCAGCCGCCCGCACTCACCTGGCGCAGGCGGAGCGAGCGCCCGAAGAGGCGGCGGAGCCGGTCGTCGAGCGGGGCGGCGAGCCGGAGCCGTTCCTGCCCGGGGGCGGCGAGCACGAGGTCCTCGCGCCGGCGGACGGCCATCCGGTGGTCGTTGGTCTGGGTGATCGCCTGCGTCGGGCACACCCGCACGCATTCCGTGCAAAAGAGGCAGCGGCCGAGGTCAAGCGCAACCGGGCCCGCACCCGGACGGGTGATCGCCTGCGTCGGGCAGACCTCGGCACAGGCCGCGCAACCCACCGGGCAACGCGACGCATCGGCCTGGAGCGCCCCGCCATGGCGGTCGGGCAGCGGCGGCGCCGGGGCGTCGGGGTAGCCCATGGTCTCGCAGCCGCGTTTCAGCCGGTGGGTGAAGGTGTCGACGATCAGCATGGCGGCAGGGAATTAGGGCCGGCCGCGGGCGCGGGAAGAAATAACCGGGGGCCGGCTGGGGCGGTATTGTTTTTCACGGGCTGGGTGGGCTGGCCTGGCGGACAGTGGCTTCACAGGTCGAAGCCGCAGTAGGACAGGTTGAAGCTCTTGTTGCAGAGAGGAAAATCGGAGACGGCCTGCCCGCGCAGCGCGAGGGCCAGCCCCAGCCAGTTATGGAAGGAAGGATCGGTGATCTTGTAGCGGCGGTGGCGTCCGTCGGGCCCGGTCAAAGCCGCGTGGCAGACTTCGCCGCGCCAGCCTTCGACGAGGGCGACCGCGAGCGTGTCGGGTGCAGTCGGGAGAGGCGCCGCCAGCGCGCCCTCCTCCGGTCCCAGGCTGAGTTGTTCGAGCAGGAACTGGCCGGAGCGCTGGATTTCCAGCCAACGGACCCGGGCGCGGGCGTAGCAGTCGCCGCTCGGCCACACCGCCACGGGAGCCTGGGCGAAACGGTACCAGCCGGACGGATGATCGTAACGCACATCGCGGACGAGTCCGCACGCACGCGCCGCCGGACCGACGAGCCCGATGGCCGTGGCTTGGCCGGTGGTAACCGGGCCGGTGTTTTCCAAACGGGAGCGGACCGAGGCGGCCTCCCACAGCCAGCCCGCCGCCCGGTCCGTCTCCGCCAGGGCGGTCCGCAGCCGGGTGGCGAGGGTGGCAAGGCGCTCCGGCCCGAGATCATGGCGGCAGCCGCCGGGGCGCACGAGGGTGCGGCCGAAGCGGTTGCCGCAAAGCAGGGCGGTGAGGTTGAGGTAGTCGCCGCGGAGCTTCCCGCAGGCGGCCGAAGCGGGCAGAAAAGCCACGTCGCCGGCGAGGGCACCGAGGTCGCCGGTGTGGTTGGCAAGGCGTTCCAGCTCGAGCGCCAGCGCGCGCAGCCACTGCGCCCGCAGGGGTGCTTCGGTGCCGGACAGGGCTTCCTGCACGCTGGCGTAGGCGCTGGCATGCGCCACGGTGCTGTCGCCGGCGGCGGCCTCGATCTGGACCAGGGTGTGGCGGTGCGGACCGCCGGCGAGCGCGGCCTCGATGCCGCGGTGCTGGTAGCCGAGGGCGATCTCGAGGTGCAGCACCTCCTCGCCCGCGCAGTGGAAACGGAAGTGGCCCGGCTCGATGATGCCCGCGTGCACGGGCCCGACCGCGACCTCGTGCACCTCGCGGCCGTCGACCCGAAAAAATTCCCGCGGCGCGGGGGCCTGCCCGGCACCCCGCCGGACCGGCTTGAGCCAGGGATGACCGGCGGGTTCGATCCCGTGCTGCTCCCACACTTCGCGTTCAAAAAGATGCGCCTGCGGGTGGCTGGCGGTCAGGGAGGGATAGGCACCGGTGAAGGGCAGGCTACGGCCGGCGGCGAGGGTGTTGTCCGAGTCAAAGGCCACGATGGCCACGAGCCGCACGCCTCCGTCGTCCGGCACGCCGAACCACGCGCAGAGCCGGGCGCCGCGGCCGAGTTCGGCCGCGGTGGCGCGCACCAGTTCGGCCGCCGGCCATTCCGGCACCTCCGTCCACGGCAGGCCGGTGGCGTTGGCCAGCAGGGCGAAGGAGGTGTGGGCCGACGGGCTCATGGCGCGGGGTACAGCTGGGTGACGGCGCCCGCCCAGGCCTCGCGCAGCACCGCGGGCGTGGCGAGGCCGAGCCAGAGGGAGCAGCCGAGGAGGAACAGCGGGGGCAGGATGATGGAGCGGGTTTCCCGAAAATGCCGGCCCTCCGCCCGCCCGGCCGGGTGGGGGCGGCCGTCCACGATGGCAAACACCACCCGGGTGAGCCCGAAGAAGGCGAAGAGCAGGCCGCCCAGGAAAATCGCCGCCGCGCCGGACCGGCCCGCGGCAAAGGCCGCGCGCACCACGCCCAGCTCACTCAAAAACGGCCCGAAAGGGGGCAGGGCGGTGACCGCGAACATTCCGGCCACAAAGATTCCGGCCGACCACGGCGTCAGCAGGCTCATCCCGCTGACTTCGTCGATCGTGCGGCCGCCGGAGGCGCGGCGGAGGTTGGCGGCGCTGAGAAAGAGAGCCCCCTTGGTCAGGCTGTTGCCCCAGACGTGGAAGAGCACGGCCGCCACCCCGGGGGCGCCGAGCGCCGCGCCGAAACTGAGGATACCCATGTGCTCGACGCTGGAGTAGGCGAGCATGCGCTTGTAGTCGCGCGTGCCGAGCAGGAACAGGGCGGCCACGATCATGGAAAACAGGCCGATGACCAGCAGGGTGCGGTCGGCCACCGCCCCGACTCCCGCCGCGGCGGCGACGGCCCGGATGCGCAGCAGCGCGGTGAAGGCCACGGTGGTGACACCGCCGGCCAGCACGGCGCCGACGATGCCCGGCGCTTCGCCGTAGGCATCGGGCTTCCAGGTGTTCATGGGAGCCAGGCCCATCTTGGTGCCGTAGCCGACGAGCAGCAGCACCCAGGCGGTCAGCACCCAGGGGCGCGAGAGACCGGTGCCCTGGGCGGTCAGCGCCGCAAAGGTCAGGTCGCCGGTGCCGCCGCCGTGCAACGACGCATAGCCGAGGCAGAACGAGCCGAGCAGCGAGAGCGCGATGCCTGTGCCGCCCACGAGCAGGTATTTCCAAGTCGCCTCGAAGGCGCGGGCGGTGCGGTTGAAGTGCAGCAGCGGCACGGCCGCGAGGGTCACGGCCTCAGTGGCGATCCACAGCAATCCCAGGTGCCGGGCCAGGTGCCCCGCGCTGAGCATCGCCAGCACGACGAGCAGGGAGGCCACGAACACCCGGTTGGGCCGCTCGGGCCGGACGCCGAGGTAGGGGACGGCATAGGCGGAACAGACCAGAAAAAGCAGCGCGACCGCCGGCAGGACGGCCCGCGCCAGCGGATCAAAGGCGATCCAGGCTCCCGGCATCGCTGCGGGGGGGTGGAAGAACAGCCAGAAAACCAGCCCGGTGTGCGGCACGGCTACCGTCGGCAGCAGCCAGGCCCGCGTGCGCTCCTCCCGCCAGACGGTGGCGAGGGCGGCGCCCGCAAGGGGCAGCAAAATGAGCAGGAGGACGGGGATCATTCGTGCAGGGCGGTGAGCTTGCGCGTGTCGAGGGTATCGAAGGCGCGCTGGATGTGGTCGACGATGATGCCGATGACGAACACCCCCACCGTGAGATCGAGCAGGATGCCGGCCTCGACCAGCAGAGGGGTGGCTTTGATCAGGAGCAGGCCGAAGAGGTAGAT
>CAISJA010000440.1 GCA_903885525.1 uncultured Opitutaceae bacterium | reverse complement strand
GCCATCCAGGAGATGCTCGGGCACGCCAGCATCGGCACGACCCAGATCTACACCGCCGTGGAAAACTCCCGCCTGCTCGACCAGCACGCGAAGCACCATCCCCGGAATCGCCGGCGCGGCGATTCCTGAAAGCCCGCCGCTATGCCGCACGTTTGAGGTGACAGCCGCGCCGCCCCCTGTTTACTCGGCGCTTCACCCCGCTTCCGCCCCCATGAGCCAACACGTTCAGTTCCTGCTCCGTGCCGAGGAAATGCCGGCACACTGGTACAACCTCAACGCCGACTTCCCCGAACCGCTGCCGCCGCCCCTGCATCCGGGCACGCGCGAACCGGTGACGCCCGACCTGATGACGGCCCTTTTCCCGGAAAACCTCGTGCAGCAGGAAATGAGCCCCGAGCGCCACATCGAGATACCCGGGGAGGTCCGCGAGGTGCTGTCGCTTTACCGGCCGACCCCGCTGCTGCGCGCCGTGCGCCTGGAGAGGGCGCTCCGCACTCCCGCCCACCTCTACTACAAATATGAGGGCAACAGCCCGGCGGGCAGCCACAAGCCCAACACCGCCATTCCCCAGGCCTATTACAACAAGGTCGCCGGGACCAAACGGCTCGCCACCGAAACGGGTGCCGGCCAGTGGGGCTCGTCCCTCTCCATGGCCTGCCAGGTGTTCGGCCTCGAATGCACGGTCTACATGGTGAAGGTCAGCTTCCACCAAAAGCCCTACCGCAAGCTGCTCATGCAGACCTACGGGGCGACCGTCCACGCGAGCCCCAGCCCGTACACGGAATACGGGCGCAAGGTGCTCGCCGAGGACCCCGACTGCCTCGGCAGCCTCGGCCTCGCCATCAGCGAAGCGATCGAAGACACGGCCAAGACCCCCGGCACCAAGTATGCGCTCGGCAGCGTGCTCAATCATGTGTGCCTCCACCAGACCGTCATCGGCCTGGAAACCATCCGGCAGATGCAGATGGCCGGCGAGGAGCCCGACATCGTGATCGGTTGCGCCGGCGGCGGCAGCAATTTCGCCGGCATCGCCTTCCCCTTCGTGCAACGCAAGCTCCAGGCCGGTGCCAAGACCCGGATCATCGCGGCCGAGCCCGCCTCCTGCCCGTCCCTCACCCAGGGCGAGCTGCGCTACGATTTTGGCGACACCGCCGAGACCACGCCGCTGATGATGATGCACACCCTCGGCCACAAGTTCATGCCGCCGAGCATCCATGCCGGCGGCCTGCGCTACCACGGCATGGCTCCGATGGTCAGCCACTGCCTCAAGCTCGGCCTGATTGACGCCCGCGCCGTGCCCCAGCTCAAGGCCTTCGAGTCCGGCGTCCTCTTCGCGCGCAGCGAGGGCCTGGTGCCCGCCCCCGAGTCGGCGCACGGCATCGCCGTCGCGATCCAGGAGGCGATCCGCTGCCGGGAGGAAGGCCGCAAGCAGGTCATCGTCTTCAACCTCAGCGGCAACGGCCTGCTCGATCTCGCCGCTTACGACAGCTACCTCTCCGGCCAGTTGCAGGACAGCGGCCCCGGGATCTGAGCGCCGCGCTAGCCTACCGGTCCACGCATGCCACTCCTACCCCATCTTCTGGCCCAGAACCGCGAGTGGGCGGAGGCCATCAAGCGGCGCGACCCGGATTTTTTTGCCAAGCTCTCCCGCCAACAGAACCCGGAATACCTCTGGATCGGCTGCTCCGACTCGCGGGTGCCGGCCAACGAGATCATCGGGCTGCTGCCCGGCGAGGTCTTCGTGCACCGCAACATCGCCAACGTCGTCGTCCACACCGACCTGAATTGCCTGTCCGTGATCCAATTCGCCGTCGATCTGCTGAAGGTGAAGCACCTCATGGTGGTGGGGCATTATGGCTGCGGCGGCATCCAGACCGTGCTGCGCTGCCAGCGCGTCGGCCTCGCCGACAACTGGCTCCGCCATGTGCAGGATGTGC
>CAISJA010000439.1 GCA_903885525.1 uncultured Opitutaceae bacterium | reverse complement strand
TCGCCGACGCCGAGGCCGCCAAGGGTATCCGCCTCCTCGAACGCTACCGCCGCCAAGCCCGGAAGGGTTGATTTCCCTCGGAATTCAAACTGCCAAGACCGCTCCTCGCCTATAATATCCGAATGGCATTAGCTTTAAAGAGGTCATGGAAACGCTCCGCGCCCACTCGCTCACCATCGAGCAGCAGGCCCGCGCCAAAATCGAGGACAGCGACCGCACCCTGGCCCGTTTGGAAAAGTATGCCGGCGTCGCCGTCACCCTGGTATTGCTGGTGATCGCGGTGGCGGCCTGGCAGTTCCAGCACTCAATCATCGCGGCCCTCTCCGTCATCACCCGACGGCTGGACCACACGGCCGACACTTTGAACCAGCTCTCCAGCTCGGTCACCACGTCCAGCCAGACCGTCGCGGACGGAGCGAGCCAACAGGCGGCCTCCCTGGAGGAAACCAGTGCCTCGGTATCGCAGATCACGAGCATGACCCGGCGCAATACGGAGAATTCCGCATCCGCCAAAAATGTGGCGAACCAGGCCAGACTGGCGGCGGAAACCGGCTCGGGAGACATGCAGGCCATGTCGGCGGCCATGGAGGAGATCAAGACCGCGGCCGACAGCATCGGGAAAATCATCCGCACGATCGATGAAATTGCCTTCCAGACCAACATTCTGGCTCTGAACGCCGCCGTGGAGGCCGCCCGGGCCGGCGAGGCCGGCCTGGGGTTTGCCGTCGTCGCCGAAGAGGTGCGTGGCTTGGCGCAGCGTTCCGCCCAGGCGGCGCGGGAAACGGCCGGACAAATCGAGGACTCGATCGCCAAAAGCAGTCGCGGCGTGGCTCTCAGCGGCAAAGTGGCCGCGGGCCTGCAGGACATTGTCACCAAGGTCCGCCAGGTGGACCAGCTGGTGGCGGAAATTGCGAATGCCTCCCGGGAGCAGAACGACGGTCTTGACCAGGTGTTGCGCGCTGTGACCCAGATGGACAGCGTCACCCAGGGCAATGCGGCCAGTGCCGAGGAAAGCGCGGCGGCGACCGTGGAAATGAACACTGAGGTGGAATCTCTCCGGACGACCATCGTGGAGCTGAACATCCTGCTGGGGGAAGCGGCCGGGTCCGTGCCGCTGCCAACGCCTTCAGCCCGGCAGAAAGCACCGACGGTGCAGCTGGCCAGCCTGGCTCGCACCGGATCATGAGACGGCCGCACCGGGTGGACCGGCGGGGCCTCATCGCCTGACTGCCCCGCGGCCCGGGCGCAGTCCGGCCGGCGGTTCAGGCCGTGCTCAGGACCACGTAGGAACGCCTGCCCTTGCGCAGCAAAAGATGCTGCCCAAACAGCAGGTCCGCGGCCGTGACCAGCCTGGTGTGTTCCACCCTGACGTTGTTCAGGTAGATTCCGCCGGATTCGAGATCCTTGCGGGCCTGTCCCTTGGAAGGGGCGAGACCGGCGTGCACGACGAGATCGGCAATGGGGGCACCGGCTCCGGCGAGCCGGGCCAGTTCCAGCGGCTGGGTCGGCACTTCACCGACGACATCCTGGAAAATCCCGGCGGTGATCCCCTCAAGCGAACCACCGAAAAGTATCTCGCTGGCCTTGAGTGCGGCGGCCAGGGCCTCGGTCCCGTGCACCAGGGTGGTCATCTCACGCGCCAGCGCCTTCTGGGCGCCGCGGGCGCCGGGATTGGCCTTCAATTCCGCCTCCAGCGCCTCGACCTCGCTCCTCGACAGGAACGTGAGCACCCGGAGCAGCTTGCCGGCATCGGCATCCTCCGTGTTCACGAAGAACTGATAGAATTTGTAGGGGCTGGTCTTTTTCGGATCGAGCCAGACCGTGCCGGTGGCGGTTTTGCCGTACTTGCTGCCGTCCGCCTTGGTTAGGAGCGGAAAAACGAGTCCCCACACCGTGGCCCCGAGCTTTTTTCGTGTGAGTTCGGTGCCCACGGTGATGTTGCCCCATTGGTCGGTGGCACCGACCTGCAGCTCGCAGCGCAGGGTTTGCCGGAGATGGTAGAAATCATACCCTTGGAGCAGCATGTAGCTGAATTCGGTGAAGCTGATGCCGCTGCTGCGCTCTTCCATGCGGGAGCGGACGGAATCCTTGGCCACCATGGTATTGACCGTGATGTGCTTGCCGACCTCGCGCAGGAAATCGAGAAAGGAGAGCGGGGCGATCCAGTCGGCGTTGTTGACCAGCCGGGCCGGGTTGACCGCGTGGTCGAAATCGAGGAATCTGGCCAGCTGCGCCTTGATGGCGTCGAGGTTGTGCGCGACCTGCTCCGGTGTCTGGAGATTGCGTTCGTCCGACTTGCCCGAGGGGTCCCCCACCATCCCGGTGGCTCCGCCGGCGAGCGCGATGGGGCGGTGGCCGGCCCGTTGAAAGCGGCTCAGGGCCAGCAGCGGCACCAGATTGCCCACATGGAGCGAGTCCGCCGTGGGATCGAAGCCGCAATACAGTGCGGTCGGGCCCTCCGCCAGGCGCTGGGCCAGGGCGGCGCGGTCGGTGCAATCGGCGTAGAGGCCACGCCACTCCAGTTCGGCCAGGATATCGCTCATGATGGGGTGCCAGTTAACGGGAACGCCGGGGCGGGAGGCAAGGGGAGAGTGCGCCGCGGGCGGCGAGGCCCACTCATGGCGCGGGCGCGGCCGGCAGCAAGCCGGCTCATAATTGGCAAAATGGGTTGCGACGCGCCGGGACCCGGCTCAACTATCCTTCCTCCGCCGCGAGTCCCTTGCGGCCCAACCACAACCTCCACGCCCTCCCCTCCATGCCACTCCCAGTCGGAACCAAAGCGCCTGATTTCACCCTCAAAACCATGACCCCGGACGGCCTCAAGGACGTCACGCTGAGCTCCCTGGCGGGCCGGCAGGTCGTGCTGCTGTTCTTCCCCCTGGCCTTCACCGGGGTCTGCACCCAGGAAATGTGCGATATCTCGGGCGGTCTCGGCGCCTACGTCGGTCTCGGCGCGGCCGTCTATGGCGTGAGCGTCGACAGTCCCTTTGCCCAGGACGCCTGGGCCAAGGCGAACAAGATCACCGTGCCGCTGCTCTCGGACCTGAACAAAACCGTCACCAAGGCCTACGAGGTGCTCTTCCCGATGCTGGCCGGCGTGGGCGACACCTCTGCCCGCGCCGCCTTCGTGATCGGCAAGGACGGCGTGATCAAGTACGCCGAGCAGACGCCGACGCCGAAGGACCTGCCGAGCTTCGAGAAGGTCAAGGCGGCCCTCGCCTCCTGATTTCCCCCCGGCGCGCCCATCACGGGCGCGCCGTTTTTCCGTTTTCTCCCCGACCCCCGTACCATGAGCAACCTCCCCAATCCGTTCAACACCCTGCAGTCCTTTGCGGGTGGCAAGAAGTTCTATTCGCTGCCGGCTCTCGAGCAGGCGGGCTTCCCGGTCTCCCGCCTCCCGGTGAGCATCCGCCTGGTCCTCGAGGCCGTGCTGCGCAACTGCGACGGCAAGCGCGTGCTCGAGTCCAATGTGCGCGACCTCGCCACCTGGCAGCCCAACGCCGCCCGCACCGCCGAGATTCCCTTCGTGGTGGCGCGGATCGTCCTGCAGGACTTCACCGGGGTGCCCCTGCTCGTGGACCTGGCCGCCATGCGCTCCGCCGTCGCCAAGATGGGGAAGAACCCGAAGATCATCGAGCCGCTGGTGCCGGTCGATCTCGTGGTCGACCACTCCGTGCAGGTGGATTTCGCGGGGTCCTCCGATGCCCTCCAGAAGAATCTCGACCTCGAATTCTCCCGCAACCGCGAGCGTTACCAGTTCCTCAAGTGGGGCATGCAGGC
>CAISJA010000438.1 GCA_903885525.1 uncultured Opitutaceae bacterium | reverse complement strand
TAGCTGTGGGACGGCTCTGACCTGAATACCTGGACCTCTGCCGCGCAGGCATTCGGGGGCATCACATATAAGCTGGGTGATCTCACCAAGCTCACCCTCGGCGTTCGCTACTTGAGCCTAGGCGACGTCAAGGTTCTGGACAGCAATGTCAATGTAGGGAATGATACCACCATTGAGCTGGGGCTGGGGTATAAATTCTGAGCTGATCACCCCAGCAGGCCGCGGCTTCCGCCGCGGCCTTTTTGTTTTCTTGGCTGCATCCTCCTTGAGGGGAAATCGCCCTTCCTCAACAGCAAGCACTGCCGACGGAGTTCGTCTCCTTTCCACAGGGCTGCGGTCGGGGCAATGATTCGCGGCATCGCGCGCCAGCCCGCCCGTTTCCATCTCCGGCAAAACCGGCCGCAGCAAGCACCCGGGCTCCGCGCCCCACCGGGCATCGCCCGAGGGCCGCGGCTTGAACCGCGGCCCGGCAGGGGGGGGAGGGAGGCTTCGCCGCTGGCGCTCAGCTCATCCGGCAGATGAGGAGCTCGCGCTCGAAGAGCAGTTCCTTCGGCATGGTGGCGTGGAGGTCGAAGAAGAGCTCCTCCTGCCCGATCACCTCGGCGCGCCAGGCGGCACGGTCGAAGGCCTGCAGCTCCTCAAATTTTTCCTTCGGGAAATCCATCCCCGACCAATCGATGTCCTTGTGGCGGGGCACCCAGCCGATGGGCGTCTCCATGGCGCGGCCGCCGGAGCGGCAACGGTCGACGATCCACTTGAGCACGCGCATATTTTCGGAGAAGCCGGGCCACATGAATTTGCCATCCTGGTCCTTGCGAAACCAGTTCACATGGAAGACGCGCGGGGTCTCGGAGAGGCCGCGCTGCATGTTCACCCAGTGGCGGAAATAGTCGCCCATGTTGTAGCCGCAGAACGGCAGCATGGCCATCGGATCGCGGCGCACTTTGCCAATCGTGCCGGCCGCGGCGGCGGTCATCTCGGAGCCCATCGTAGCACCGAGGTAGACGCCGCTGGACCAGTTGAAGGCCTGGAAGACGAGCGGCAGGGTGGTGGCGCGGCGGCCACCGAAGATGAAGGCGCTGATCGGCACGCCCTCGGGTTTTTCCCAGTCGGGATCGATGGTCGGGCACTGGCTGGCCGGGGCCGTGAAGCGGGAATTAGCATGCGCCGCCTTGATGCCCTTTTCCCTGGAGAGCGCCGGAGTCCACTCCTGGCCCTGCCAGTCGATGGCGTGCTCGGGCGGTTGCTCAGTCATGCCCTCCCACCACACCCCGCCGTCGTCCGTGAGGGCGACGTTCGTGAAGATGGTGTTCTTGGCGAGCGCCTTCATCGCGTTCGGGTTGGTGTGGTTGCCGGTGCCGGGCGCCACGCCGAAGAAGCCGGCCTCGGGATTGATCGCGTAAAGGCGGCCGTCGGCACCGGGCTTGATCCACGCGATGTCGTCGCCGACCGTCCACACCTTCCAACCCTGCTGCTGGAAGTGGGCGGGGGGAATGAGCATGGCAAAATTCGTCTTGCCGCAAGCGCTGGGAAACGCGGCGGCTACGTAGGTCTTCTTGCCCTGGGGGTTCTCCACCCCGAGGATCAGCATGTGCTCGGCCATCCAGCCCTCGTCGCGCGCCATGGCGGAGGCGATGCGCAGCGCGAAGCACTTCTTGCCGAGGAGGGCGTTGCCGCCGTAGCCGGAGCCGTAGCTCCAGATCTCGCGCGTCTCAGGAAAATGCACGATGTACTTGTCCGGATTGCACGGCCACGGCACATCCTGCTGGCCGGGCTTCAGGGGCGCCCCGACGGAATGCACGCAGGGGACGACGCGCTTGAAGTCCTTGTCGATGAGCTCAAAGATTTTTTTACCGATGCGCGCCATGATGCGCATGTTCACCACCACATAGGGGGAGTCGGTGAGCTGGACGCCGATCTGCGACATCGGCGAGCCGACCGGGCCCATGCTGTAGGGCAGCACGTACATGGTGCGGCCCTTCATGCAGCCGTTGAACTTTCCCTTGAGGGTTTTGCGCATTTCAAAGGGATTGACCCAGTTGTTGGTCGGTCCGGCCGCATCCTTGGAGAGCGAGCAGATGAAAGTGCGGTCCTCCACGCGCGCCACGTCGCCAGCGTCGGAGCGGGCGAGGTGGCAGCCGGGCCACTTCTTCTGGTTGAGCCTGATGAAGGTGCCGGCGGCCACCATCTGGGCGCAAAGCGCGTCGTATTCCTTCTGCGAGCCGTCCACCCAGTGGATGGCGTCCGGCTTGAGGAGAGCAGCCATCTTGTTGACCCATTGAATGAGGTGCGGGTTCTTGCTGAGGGGCTTGGCGGAGGATTTCATGGGACTCCAGCCTAGCCGAGGGCCGGGCGAGACACAACGGGAAAGGCCGGCTGGCCCGGCCGATTAAAGTTAATTTGCCTTCGGTATAAGCAGCAAGCCAGCCCGACCGCCGCCCAGCAAAGCTTTCGCCCGCCAGGCGGTTTGCGGAATGCCGCCATCCCGCTTCGCCGTCACGGCGTTGTGCCGTGGTGCGGCTGGGATCGCGGCACCCTCGCCGGTTCGGCTTCCCCGCCAGCAGCGTGCGCAGCGGCCGGCGGCGGCACCGTGGGTGCAGAGGTCAGCGTTCACCCCCCCCTCCTCGACCACGTTTGCTGGCCTCCCGGGCCAAAAATAATTGTCCCGTAATACGTGACAATTCCCTCTGCGCCCTGCCATGGTTTGCCCTGGGTGGGGCGAAGACAGTGCCGGGAAGGGCCCGCCCTGGCTCACCGCATCGGCTCAATGTGCACCGACACATCGCTGATGGCATGCGGTGCCGAGGCGAGGAGCGCGTCCTTCACCGCATGGGCGATGGCGTGCCCCTCGCGCACCGTGAGGTTGCCGTCGACGCGCACCTGGATGTCGACGAGATGGCTGAGGCCGCTCCGGCGGACGCGGCACTTGTCCAGCGCCTGCACCCCGGGCACGCCGAGCGCGAGGGCCCGCACCTCGCCGTCAAATTTTTCGGTGACGGCGGAATCCATCACATCGCCGAGGGCCTTGGTGAACATGCCGACGCCGTTGAAGCCGATGATGACGCAGGCGAAGAGCGCCGCCCAGTCGTCCGCCGTCTCCCAACCCTTGCCGCCCCAGAGAGCGATGCCGATGCCGACAAAGGCCGCCGCCGAGGTCATGGCGTCGGACCAGTGGTGCAGCGCCTCAACGCCGAGCGCCGTGCTGCCCACCGCCTCGCCCGCAGAGGTCATCCGGCGCGAGAACCAGGCCTTCGCCACGATCACCCCCGCTAGCAGCAGCAGCGTCCACCACGCCGGCCCCGGGTGCGGGGTCAGGATCTCATGCACGGCATGCACGCCCACCCAGCCCGCCATGGCAAAGACGAACAACGCCACCGCAAGCGCGGTCAACGGCTCGGCCTTGCCGTGGCCATAGGGATGATCGGCGTCGGGCGGCAGGGCGGCGACCCGTAGGCCGGCCCAGACCAGCAGCGAAGAAAGAACATCGAGCAGCGACTCCGCCCCGTCCGCGATCAGCGCATAGGTGTGACCGAAGACGCCGCCGGCAAATTTCAGCGCGGCGAGGAGGGCATTCAACGCGATGCCGCGCAAGACCAGCCCGGCGCTGGCGTGGGCGCGCTGGCGCGTGCGGGCATGGATGTCCGTGCGGGGCATCCGGCAAGGCTGCGCCTGCCCGCCCCGGCAGACAAGCCCGCGGTGGCACCTTCGGGCGACCACGGGCAAGGCCGTGCCCCAAGCCCCCGGGTGGCCTGGTGAGAGCAGCGGGCCTTCCCGCGCTCAGGTGGGCAAACACGGCGCGGCGCCCCCCGCCCGGAATGGCACTATGACGATGGAATTTCTGTTTCTCAGCCCGACAGGCTGCTAACAATGGCACCACCCTTGCCCAGCACGCCGAAGGATACTCCCGTTCGTTGCACCCGCTGAGCCAGGCCCACCGCCCATGCCTGCACCCCACGCCACACCCTCCACACCCCTCGCGGCACCGCCGCGGAAAGGCATCATCCTCGCCGGCGGCTCCGGCACGCGCCTCTATCCCCTGACCATCGCGGTGAGCAAGCAGCTCATGCCCGTGTACGACAAGCCGATGGTCTATTATCCGCTGTCGGTCCTCATGCTCGGGAATATCCGGGAGGTGCTCGTCATCTCCACCCCGCAGGACCTGCCGCTCTTCCGCAAGCTCCTCGGCGACGGGTCGCAATTCGGCTTGCAGCTCAGTTACGCCGAGCAACCCAGCCCCGACGGTCTGGCCCAGGCCTTTCACATTGCCGGCGACACCGGTTTCCTCACCGGCCGGGAGCCCTCGGCGCTCGTCCTGGGCGACAACCTTTTCTATGGCGCGGACTTCGTGCACTCGCTCGCCAGCGCCGCCGCCCGCCCAGCGGGCGCCACCATCTTCGGCTACCATGTGGCCAACCCCGCCGCGTACGGGGTCGTGGAATTCGCTCCCGACGGCCGGGTGCTCTCGCTCGAAGAAAAACCGCCGCAGCCCAAGTCCAGCTATGCCATTCCCGGGCTCTATTTTTACGACCAGGACGCCGTGACCCTGGCCCGCAGCCTGCGACCTTCCGCCCGGGGCGAACTGGAGATCACCGACCTCAACCGGCTGTATCTGGAGCGCGGCAGCCTACAGGTGGAAACCTTCGGGCGCGGCACGGCCTGGCTCGACACCGGCACCCACGACTCGCTCATGCAGGCCGCGCAGTTTGTCGAGGTGCTGGAAAGCCGCACCGGGCTGAAAATCGCCTGCCTCGAGGAAATCGCCTTCAAGAAGGGCTGGATCGACCGCCCCGGCCTCGAGGCCAACATCCGCAAGCTGGGCAAGTCTTCCTATGGCGAATACCTGCGGCGGCTGCTTCAGGCTTAACTTTCAGCGTGCGCGCCGGGACCGTGCCTGCTACGGCTGGGCGGTCCCATGCAGGTTTCCTTCGTCATTCCGCTCTACAACGGCCTTGCGCTCACTCGGGAATGTCTGCGCACGCTGCAGGCGACGTTGCCGCCCGGCCTCACGCATGAGATCATTCTGGTGGACGACGGGTCGACCGACGGCACCCGCACCTGGCTCGGCACCTTGGCCGCACCCTGCCGGGCACTGCGGAACGAGCGCAACCTCGGCTTTGCCGGAACCTGCAACCAAGGGGCCCGGGCCGCCAGCGGGGCGAGCCTCTGCTTCCTCAACAACGACCTCGAATTCTTGCCCGGCTGGCTCGAGCCGATGCTGGCCGCGCTGCGCCGGCTGGGCCGACGGGCCGGCCTCGTCGGCAACCTGCAATACCGGGTCGATGACGGGTCCCTTGATCATGCCGGCATCACCGTCACCCGCACCGCCAAGCTGGAGCACATCCGCACCCTCCCTCAGCCGGCCCGCGGCCCCCGCCCGGTCTTCGCTGTGACCGCCGCCTGCTGCCTGATCGAACGCGCCGTTTTCCACGCCACCGGTGGTTTTGACGAAGGCTACCGCAACGGGGCGGAGGACATCGATCTGGCGCTCCAGCTTGCCCGGCACCACCGACGTTGCTTCGTGGTGCTGGACAGTGCCGTGCGCCACCACGTGAGTGCCGCCCGCGGCCCTACCTCCCGGCGCGACGAGGCCAACAGCCGCCGGCTCTACCTGCGCTGGTCCGCCGAGTTGACCCTCGCAGTGGCCGGAGCCTGGGCGGTGGAGCCACCTTCCGTCCCGGATCAGCCCGGCCGGTGTTCCCGACTCCGGGACCGGCTGTACCTGGCCGGCCTGTGCCGGGAACCCTCCCGCCCCGCCCTGCTGCGGGCCCGTTGGGTTATCGGCCGGGAGCAGGCCCGCTGGAAAATGCTCTTCGACTCACCCGGCGCATCCGCCACCGCAGTCCTGGGGGAGCCAGCCGGCTTCAAGTTCGACACCTCCTGCCCACAGGCCTGGTTGCCGAAAACCGCCCGCCTCACCCTGCCCGCCGGTTTTCCCGCCCGAAACCTTTTCGTGAACGGCCACCTGCATCCCGAGCCGCCCGGCCAGCCGGCGGGAGCAGGCGAACTGGGTCTGCGCCTCCGGGTCAACGGCGTGCAGGTGCGGGATATCTTTCCTTTGCCCGCCGGCGACTTCAACTTCGGCTTCGACTCCCCGCTCTGCCTGCCCGACGAGCCGACCCGGGTGGAGATTACGCTGCTCGGCGTGGATCGCACCAACTGGCTGGGCCGGCTGGGTCGCCTCATCGCCCAGTGGCCGCTGCCGCGGCGCTGGCGCGACGCCGCCGGCGCCTACCGGCCGCGCAACCTCAATCGCCGCCTGCGGGTGGCCCAGGTCGTGGCCGACGACCAGGTGATGCTCACCCTGCGCAATGGAGTCCACCGTGGTGCGGCTTGACCCCTTGCGCCAGCAGTCCCGCCCGCCGGGTCAACTCACCGACGGGAACTGGTTTCAAGATTGAAAAACCCATGCCGTCTGCTCCTTAGCTGTAGCGCCGCCTTCGCTCCGAACACCATGTCCCGCCGCTCCAGTTTCCACGGATTATTCACCGACCAGCTCGCTTCCGACTCGCTTTGGCTCAGGGAGTCCGGCCGGCTGGAGCTTCCGGTCCTGCGCGACGCCGGGGAGATCACGCTCGAGGGTGAAGTGTTGCCGGAGCAGCCCGCCGATGCCACCTCCCGCGGCCCCCTCGGTCTGGCCGTGTCGCTGGATGGCCGTCGCGTACTGCGGCAGCAGGTGATTCCCCCCGGGAAATTTGCGCTGCGCTGCCCCCTGACCTCCGCCGGCCGCAGCAGCGCCCAGCATGCGCTGACCCTCACGCTGCTCGGCGTGGGCGGCAGCAACACCCTCGCCTGGCTGGGTCGCATCACGGGCCTGCCCTTCTGGCAGCCGTGGCGGCGGCAGACGCGCAACCGGCGCCTGCGTCTGCGCCGGATCACGGTGGCCGGGGAGACTCTCTGTGACTTCGGCGACCGCGGCGCACCTTGGAGCCGGTCCTTTGTCCGCCGCCATCTCGACGTCGGCCTGAACCTTGTGGGCTACTTCCGTGCCGATCTTGGCATCGGCGAGTCGGTCCGCTGCGCCGCCCGTGCCGCCGATGCGGCCCAACTGCCCACCGCCCTCATCGACCTGCGGCTGCCGTGCAAGAACCCGATGTCGGATGTGGCGTACGCGGCCCGCCTGCAGCAGGCCAACCCGCACCCGGTCAACGTCATCCATGTGGATGCGCCAGGCATGCGCGACCTTGACCACCACCATGGCGCCGGCTTCCGCACGCACAAGTACACCATCGGCTACTGGGCTTGGGAATTGCCCGAGTTTCCCGACCACTGGGCCGGATATGCCGATTATTGCCAGGAGATCTGGGCCCCCTCGAACTTCTCTGCCAATGCCATTGCGGAAAAGGTGCCTGTTCCCGTGGTCGTGATGCCCCATGCCATGGGATTCGCCCGCCCCTCGGGCGAATTTCGCGAAAAATTCGGCCTGCCCCGCGACCGCTACCTCTTTCTCTTCCTCTACGACCTCAACTCCTACTCAGCCCGCAAGAACCCGGCCGCCGCCCTCGAGGCATTCCGCCGCTCCGGCCTGGCCGAGCGCGGCGCCGCCCTCGTCATCAAGGTCCACAACGTGGCCGGCAACGAGGCTGATTTCGAAAAGCTCCGCGCTCTCGCCGCCACGCTGCCCGGCACCACGCTGATCGCCCGGACCCTCCAGCGTGCCGAGGTCTATGAGCTCGAGTCAGCCTGCGACTGCTTCGTCTCCCTCCATCGCTCCGAGGGCTACGGACTTGCCGTAGCCGAGAGCATGTTGCTGGGTAAACCCGTCATTGCGACCGACTGGTCGGCCACCGCCGAGTTTCTGACCGCCGCCAACGGCTGCCCGGTGCGCGCCCCACTGGTCACTTTGCAAGAGAACCACGGCCCCTACGCCAAGGGCCAGGTTTGGGCCGACCCGGATGTCGACCATGCCGCCTGGTGGATGCGCCGTCTGTTCGAGGACCGCGCCCTCGGCACCCAGCTCGGCACGGCCGCACGCGCCACCATCGAGGAAAAGTTCTCCCCCGCGGTGATCGGCGCCCGCTACCGGCGAAGGCTCGAGACCCTGGCCGGACGGTCCGTATGAAGCTTCCCTCCACCCGCAAGCATTGGAACCGTCTGGCCGAAACCGATCCGTTCTGGGCGGTGCTGACCACTCCGGACAAAAAGGGCAATCGCTGGCAGCTGGAGGAGTTTTTCGCCCACGGTCGGGAGGAAGTAGCGGCCCGGATGGCCGGGGTCCGCCGGCATCATCCGGCATTGCGGCCGGGCATGGCGCTCGACTTCGGTTGCGGGGTCGGACGCCTTACCCAGGCTCTGGCGGCACATTTCGACCGGGTGACAGGAGTCGATATTTCCGAACAGATGCTGGAGCTCGCCCGCGCCCTCAACCAGCACGGAGACAGGGTGCACTATCTGCATAACATCCACCCGGACCTGCGGGTTTTCCCTGACCACCAGTTCGATTTCGTCCTCAGCCTGATCACCCTCCAGCACATGGAGCCGGTCTACTCCCGGCGCTACATCGCGGAATTTGTCCGCGTGACGGCTCCCGGCGGGGTCATGCTCTTCCAAATTCCCGCCACCACCGCCCCGCCGCCCCGGCCGCGGGCCTTCACGCTCTGGCCCGACACG
>CAISJA010000437.1 GCA_903885525.1 uncultured Opitutaceae bacterium | reverse complement strand
GCGGCGGCCTGGCGTTCGCCGGGTGTGGTGGCTCCTTCGAAGAGGGCCGTGATTTTGCGGATCTTTTCGCGGAGTTCGCGCTCGGTTGTCATGGGAATCGGTTACGACGGCCATCAGAACGGGTCAACGCTGGCGACCAGGGCCATGCCTTGCGGTCAGCCTGTCAAGCCGTCCGTCGATAGTCGGCACAGTAGCTTCAGTGTATCGCTTCGAATGAATCTCGCCGGGACTGACACTCTTGTCTCATACAAGATGAGCCTGAAGCGGGGGGTGGATTCTCATACAAGATGAGCCTGAAGGTCAGGACCGGGATGCTGGAGATTGATCATCAGCATGGACGATACGCAGGCGACGAGTCTGGAGCAGATTCGGGCATTTCTGGCGGGGAGCGGCGGAGTGCGATTTTCCGGGCAGCACCGCGACGAAGTATACGCATGGACGGAGCGGACACTCGTGCGGCAGCAGTACGCTGTGCTGAGCAAAGCCGGGAAGGGGTTGGTTCGATGCTATGTGGCCCGAATGACTGGTCTGAGCCGGGCGCAAGTGACACGGCTGATCGCCTGCTATGCGGACAAAGGGCGAGTGCAGACAGCGGTGTATCAGCGGAGGAAGTTCGCCACCCGCTACACGAAGTCGGACGTGGAACTGCTGGCTTATGTGGACAGGAGTCACGGCAACCTGAGCGGGCCGGCGACGAAGCGGATCCTGGAGCGGGAGCACAGCGAGTACAATCAGGCGGCGTACGAGCGGCTGGCGGGTATTTCCGTGGCGCAGATCTACCGGTTCCGCAACTCGGAGGCTTATCGCAGGAAGAACACCAGCTACCAGCCGACAAGACCGACACCAATCCCGATCGGAGAGCGGCGCAAGCCGCGACCGCAGGGACGGCCCGGCTTTCTGCGCATCGATACCGTGCATCAGGGGGACAGGGACGGAGTAAAAGGCATTTATCACATCAATGCCGTCGACGAGGTGACGCAGTGGGAGATCGTGGCGGCTACGCCGCAGATCTCCGAACACTGGCTGATTCCGCTGCTGGAACAACTGCTGGAACAGTTCCCGTTCACCATTCGCGGGTTCCATTCCGACAATGGCAGCGAGTTTATCAACTACACAGTGGCCAGCCTGTTGGACAAGTTGCTGATCGAACAGACCAAATCACGCGCCCGCCGGACCGGGGACAACGGACTGGTGGAGTGCAAGAACGGCTCGATTGTAAGGAAACACATGGGTTTCAGCCATATCGCTGCGCCGCACGCCGAGGCCGTCGACCGGTTTCACCGCCAGTATCTGAATCCGTATGTGAACTTCCACCGGCCCTGTGCCATAGCCGAAACCGTCGAGAAGCCCAACGGCAAACGGCAGCCGGTCTACCGGCGCTGGGCCACGCCGTTCGAGATTTTCAGTCAGACGCCCCAGTGCGAGACCTTTCTGCGCTCCGGTGTCAGCATGGCCTGGCTGGAGAGTATCGCCAAAGCGCAGTCCGATACCGAGGCCGCCATCGAAATGCAAAAGGCCAAACGCCAACTGCTGGCTCAGGTCACCAGCCGTACCGCCTGACCGCGGACTTCCAACACCACACCCGGACGACGGTGGAAATGCCGGCCGGATGGAAAGGGAGGAAAACCAAACACCGGTTTCCCTCCCTTCCCACCACCCTTGGAAATCGCTGCGCGATTCCCACATTTCCACCTCACCCACTACCAGTCCCCTCTATAAAGGCTAAAAACCAAACCCGAAAGGAGCTTCTCCCCGCCCGGTACCCCTATCCCCCCTTCAGGCTCATTCTTCGATGAGAATATGCTGGGGACGTCTGACCTGCCGCGATTCTGCCGGAGCCTAATAACGAGTTGCGCTGCGGCGCGAGCCCGTCCGCCGGCGGATGACGAGCAATGCCAGTCCCGCAGCGGATATCGCGAGCGTTGCGGGTTCGGGCGTTGGTGCGCCACCCACATCAAGGAGCTGGAAGGCAAGCTGCGCCTCTGCGACAGGTGCCGAGAGGGTATTGATGATCCACGGGCCGGGCGGCGATCCGGTGCGCACAAAATTGTAGCTGTTGGAGGTGCCGTTG
>CAISJA010000436.1 GCA_903885525.1 uncultured Opitutaceae bacterium | reverse complement strand
GGCACTCAGGTCCGCGTCGAGGGCGAGGCCGGCAAACGCGCGCACCGCCCCGCCGGGGCCGTGGGCGAGCAGGCCGGCCTCCCCTTGGGCCAGGTGATAAACCACCGGCACGCCGCAGTAGGTGAAGGCGAGGGAGCCCGGGGGCAGGGCGAGGGCTTGCTCCGCTCCGTCGGCGGCGAGATAGGGAAACGCCACCGGGGCGGTGGTAAATTCTTGGGCGCGGAGCAGGGTGGGGCGGAAGGCGAGCCGGCCGCCGGAGATTTCCACGCCCAGCTCGCCGAAGCGGGTAAGGATTTCCTCCTTCACCTGTCCGGTCATGCCCGGTTGCTGGGCGCCGGAATGGCCGGGGGTGTGGGAATACGGGTCGGTGGGAAAGGCGCCGTACACCGCGGGGGTCTTGTTGAAGCCCAGCCCGGCGCGGATGTCGTAATAGTGGGCCGTGAGCTGGTCGGCCTCGGGGGTGCCGGCGGCGTGGGCCGCCTGCTGGTTTTCCTGCACGGCGAGCAGGAGCTTGGCCACCATGTGCCAGTAGATGCAGCCCAGACCCTCGTAGCCAAACATCGAGCCGCTGCGGCCGGTGAAGGCGCGGTGATGGAACACGTCTTCGTAGATCGCATGCACCTGCGCACGGTACGCCTGCACGGCCGGAGCCCAGGCGTGTTCCCGGCCGAGGAGCTGCAGCCGTTCCTCCAGGGCGTCGCCGTTGACGAGGTCCGGGTGGAAGCGATGCTGGCCCACGGCATCCTGGAGCACGAGGCGGGCGTCCCGGGCCGCCAGCAGGTCGCGCAGGAGCGGGCAGGCGTCGATGGCGGCGGCCGGAATGGAGTTGCGCTCCAGGAAACCGGGGCGCTCGCGGTCGGGGTAGAGCAGGTAGCTGTGTTGGTCCGCCCGGTAAAGCGGGCTGGCACGCAGGGCCGCCAGCAGCTCCAGCACCTCCGCCGGGCGGAGCACGCCGGCGCTGAGCACAGCCACCTGGCCTTCGAGCATCGGTGCCAGGTGGTGAATCTTCAACCCGGCGGGCTGTTCCGTGAATTCGAGCAGATTGTAGGACTGGTACAATCCATCGGGCCGGCGGCTGAGGCGGATGGTGTGGTCGACGTAGGCGAGGGCGGTGTCGAGCAGCGCGGCCAGCTCGGCGGCGGCGAGGCTGTCCGGTCCGCCGGGACCCTGCCGGTAGATGGTCTGGCGGTAGTTGCTGCCGGCGGTGCCGAGGGCGTCGACGAGCGCCCGGCGCGGGCCTTCCCCGAGGGTGGCAGCGGCGAGCAGGCTGCGATGGGCGGCGAGGGCGGCGGCGACCTGGCGGGCCAGCGTGGCGACAGCGGCGGAAACGGGCACGGGGGCCAGGGCCGCTTCGAGCGCCGGGAGCAGCACCTGCCGCCAGTGCTGCAGGAGCCGGCGGAAATAGCAGAGGGTCACCAGCGAGACGCCGTAGCCGACGAGGGCGTTGTTGGCGTCGTTCCACTCCGGCCGCTGCGTGTTCATCCAGATGCCGCCGCCGGGGATGAAGTTGGTCAGGCGCGTGAGGGCGAGGACGAGTAGCTTTTCCGTGAGGTTGACCTGCACGACGGTGCCATCCGGGCCGGCCAGCAAACGGGCGTCGGTGCCGAACTCCTCGACGCGTGCGAGCAGGGTGCGGTGGAGGGCGTGGTCGAAGGTGATGGTGGCGCGCGGATCGTGGCGCAGCTCCGCGTAGGGGGCGATCCGGTAGGGGACGTTGGCGTAGCTGTAGAGCGGGTCGCGGAGATTCGCCGCCAGCCGCCCGGGATGGTAACGCGAGGACCACTCAAGGAGTTTTAGCAGGTAGACGACCTGGTGGTCACCCCAGTAGCCGATGGAGGCCCAGGGATCCTCCGGCTCGGGCGCCTCCCAATCGAGGCCCGCGTGGCTCAACCGGTAGGGATTGTAGCCGTCCGCCGTGGAGGCGCTGAGAAACTTGGCGATCACGGCTTCGTAGAAATCCGGATACCCGAGGCAAAGGGATTCCCAATTTTGGAAAATGTCGCGCCAGTTGCCCTCGTGGGCGAGGACGCGCCGGCCCTGCCCGTCGCGCACATGGATGCGGAAGCGGTTCCACGGCCGGCTGGGGTCACCGTGGCGACGGCTGAAGGTGAGCGGCAGATATTCGGCGGCGAGGCGGGCGAGGTCGGCATCGCCGGCGAGGGCGGGCTGGGCGAGCAGGGCCTGCCGCGTGAGGGTGTCGGGCAGGCCGGCCAGCGGGGCGGCCTGGCGGCGGGCGGCCTCGTGGTGATGGGTGGCGACAAACGAGGCGAAGTCCGCCGCCGGCAGGCGATGCCCGTCTGCAAAGATGCCGCCGCGCATCACATTGAACAGGACGTTGGCAAAGTGGTGCGCGGAAGCCGTCTCGTCACCGCCGGCTTGCAGCCCGTCCGCGGCCGCGACGATGGCGCGCAGGCGGCGGGTCGAGGCGGCCGCCGCCGCCAGGACGGTGGCCGGCAGCGCGCCGCCGGCCAGGGCCTGGGCCCGGGCGGCGACGTCGGCCTGGGTGAGGCTCGTGTCGGCCACCATCATCCAGCGTTGGTGCCCGCGGGCCGGCAAAGTGAGGGTGGAGGTCAGCGCATAGGTGCAACGCAGCCCGCGGCAGCGCGTTTCGGCCTGCGGGAGGGTGCCCTCGTAGAAAGCACTGAACTGAGTGTCGGCCAGCAGCAGGCGGGGCTCGGGCAGCCCGTGCGACCACACGGCGGTGGCGCGCAGCGATTCCAGCGGGATGGCCCGGTCCACGATGCCGGCGCTGAGCGAATAGACGGCGAGGGTGCTGTCGGCCAGCACTTCGGCGGTCTTGTAGGCGTCGGCGAGGCAACTGCAGCCGCTTTGCAGGCGGCTGTTAATTCCCGGGGGCAGGAGATTGCGCAGGGCGTCGAGCAGATGGAGGGGTGACGGGCTGCGGGCCGAGGTTCTCCAGCTCGCACTGGCGGAGCAGGCCGTGCTCCTCCGCCGCGGTCCAGCCGTAGCGGAAGGCCAGCTGGAGGGCGTGGTTGATTTCCTCGAACCACACGCAGTCGCCTTCGATGCTCTTGTAGAGGTTGCGCGTGACCGTGTGCACCTGCGGCGTATGCCCGGCGAAGGGCTCCCAAAGGATGTCCTCGGGCGTGCCGGGCAGGCGGATGATGGTGCACGGTCCGGTCAATCCGGCGCTGTCGTAAATCTTGTCGACCGTCTGGTAGGGAAAGAGGGCCTGCTCGGCGTCCATCCGGCCGGCGGTCAGTGCGCCGTTGCTGGCCAAAAAGAGCCAGAGGTCGGAGGGGCTGGCGACGTTCATGAAGAACGTGGGCAGCAATTGGGCGTCGGTGATGCGGTAGCAACGCCGGCCGAAGGCATCCACAAAACCGCCGGCCGGGGCGGTGGACGGAGGGGCAGAAGCGGGACGCGAGGAGGAAGTCATGAAAAGGACGGGATGGGGGGAGCGGGCCGCCGGCCGGAGCCGATCGCCGGAGCGGAGAAACCGGCTAGGTGCGGCGGGGTGGGGCGATGCTGTCACCCTGGACAAGACGGGCCTCGACCAGGATTTTGCGCCGGGAGGAAGTGGGATGAATGATGCGGTTGAGCAGGCGGGAGACGGCGGAAGCCCCGATCTCCTCGTGGGGAACCTTCATCGACGTGACGCGGCGCAGCCCGGGCGGAGGCTCCAGACCGTCAAAACCAGTGACCGAGCAATCCGCGGGGACCTGAAGGCCGCGGGCCTGCAGGCCCTGCATCAAGGGGTAGGCTTGGTGATCGGCGGCGCAAACCCACGCGGTGACGCCCTCCTGCCGGATCCGGGTGGCGACGGCATCGCCGAGCTGGTCCGGCGTGAGCCGGGGCGAGTCCTTGTGGATATTCAGCACCCAGTCCGGATTGAAGGGCAGGCCGTGCGTGAACAGGGCCTCGACATAGCCGCCAAATCGCTGGAAAGACCAGTGGCCGCCGATCGGATAGTCCCAGGTGATGAAGCCGATCCGCCGGTGCCCCGCCACCACCAATTGCCCCACCAGGGCGACGATCCCCGCCACTTCGTCGGTGTCGATCGTGTCCACCAAGGGATTGGCATAGCTTTCGAGCACGGCGACGGTCGAGAGCTTTTTGGCGATCAGGTCGACGGCGGTTTCGGCAAAAGGATAGACCAGCAGGACTCCGCGCCAGTCGCCGTTGCGGACATGGCGGAAGACCGGCTGCCGTCCGGATTCGGGATGAAAATCGCCCGGTGCCTGGTAGTAGACATCCACGCTGACCCGCTCCCTCTCGGCGGTTTCACTGATCCCTTTCAGCACGTAGGGGAAAGTCGCCATCTCAACGTGACCCTCGGGTACGCCGATGAGGACGCCGATCGACATGGCCCGGCACGCCTTGGTGCGGCGGACAGCACGGCCGGGAGATTGGCGGTATCCCAACTGCTCGGCCATCACCTGCACCCGGGCGCGGGTTTCCGAGCTGATCGCCGGATGATTGGCCAGGCTGCGCGACACCGTGGTGCGCGAGATATTCAGCCTTTTGGCAATCAGGGCTTGGTTGAGAGTTTTCATGTCAACGCGGCGGCCGTGATCCCGGGGGATCAACTGGAAAGCCGCCTTCTGCGAGGGGTAAAAAGGGGGGTCTTCGCGCTGAGTTAAGTGTTATTAGAATGCATCTTTCAAGGCTTAATTATTTTGTGCACAAAGTTGTTGTTGTTACGGTTTTGCGGGAATAAAATCAGCCGATTTACTGGGTGTGTCTTCCTTAAATAAATAAATACCAGCATAATGCGTTGGCACACTCCTCCCGGATGGTTCCACGCAAATCTGCGCACTAAAAAGTTGACAATCGCGTCAACTTCAGGCGTCTTCTTCGTGCCGCTTACCTAGCGGTATGGTCTCTGTCGTCACCCCGATGGCCACAACCCCAACCCGCCGTGCGTTCCGCATCTGGTTTGGCTGTGATTACCGGGGTGGCCCCAGCAAACAACCCTAACCCAGTCAAATATGCACCCCATGCTCCGTTCCGTGCGTCAAGCCGGATCCTCGCTGAGTCTGGCCGCCTTGTTCCTCGTCTCCCTGCAGGCTTACGCCCAGCAGGCCGACGCCGCCAAGCCGGCCGATGCCACGCCGAAAGCCGACGACCAGGTCGTCACGCTTTCTCCCTTCAAGGTCTCGACCGACAAGGACAAAGGCTACCGCGCCACCAACACCACGTCGGGCACGCGCCTGAACACCGAAATCAAGGACCTGCCGATGCCCATCGAGGTCATCACCGAGCAGTTCATCAAGGACATCGGTGCCAATGACCTTCGCCAGTCGCTCAAATACAGCGCCGGAATCCAGACGCTGACCCAGACGGACTGGGGTGCCTCCAATTTCTATGGCAACGCGAGCATTCCCGGCCAGATCAATTCCAACCAAGGTCTCAGCTCCACCGCAGACCAGAGCCACTACAAGATCCGCGGTTTCCAGACGGACTCCACCCTGCGCGACGGCTTCCGCCGCCAGAACTCCACCGACTCTGTCAACGTCAGCCGTATCGAAGTCATCCGTGGGCCCGCCGCCCTTCTCTACGGCGTGGGTAACTTCGGTGGCGTGGTGAACTATCTCGTCAAAATGCCTGAGACGAAGGCCGGCGGTGGCTACGGCCTAGAGCTTGGCAGCTACGGCTTCAAGCGCGCCACCCTCGATTATACGACCCCGCTGAGCGACACTGTGGGCTTCCGCGTCAATACCGCGTACCAAAATACCAACGATTACACCCAATACGCCAAGGAGAACCACTGGTTCGTATCCCCGGTACTCGTTTGGAAACCTTGGCGGAAGACCGAAATCCTGCTCGACACTGAGTACGGCAAACAGGACCGCCGTGGCATCGGCTTTAATAGCCTCCGCGCCATGCCTTCGTCATGGGTGAACGACGGGGGCGCCTACAACGGCAATTTCCTCGCCGTGGGCGGCAACGATCCGAAGACCTTCCGTTGGTCCGGCCCTGATACCTACAACAACAGTGAAGCCTACAACATCGAGTTGAAGCTCACGCAGGAGATCTTTGAAAACCTGCACTTCAACACCGGCCTCAACGTCTCCAGTTTCCGCTACGATCAGCTTGATGTCGCAGCCGCCATCGTCCAGTATAATTCCGGTGCCAACCAGCCGGCTTGGGCGATCGGTACCGTCACCTTTCTGCCCCTCATCTCGGGCCAACAGGGCGTCCCCACCGGACCTCAAAAGGCCGTCGTCCAGTACAATTGGCTCAATCAATTCGAGATCGACAAGCACAAGCAGATTCGCACCGACCTCACCTACGACCTGAAGCTCTTCCAAGGCTCGAAGTGGCTCAAGATGGATAACACCTTTGTGGCCGGGCAGACCTACAACTACGAGATCCACGACAACCGCCAAGCCAAGACCCCTGAGAATAGCTGGAAGAATCCCAATGATGCCACCCCGTTCCACTACGGCTTCCAGCCCGACGGCACGCCTGATCCGCGCATGTTGGACCAGTTGCATGGCATCAACACCACCCAAGACGCCGCCGCGTATGCGGTTTACCAGGGCAGACTTCTTGACGATCGCTTGACGCTGATCGCCGGCATCCGCTCTGACCGAAGCTGGAACAAGGATTGGGAATATAACCCGAAATGGAACAGCGATGGCACGCACTTCCAAGCCACCGCCAACAGTTACCACCCCATCGAGACCAAGAGCGCGCCGAGCAATGACACCACCCATCAATATGGTGCCGACTTCCGGCTGACCAAGGATGGCAGCCTGTCCCTCTACGCCATGAGTTCCGAAGCCAGCCAGCCGAACTACTCCGGGGCGCTGGATTTCAATATGGTCCCGCTGCCGTCCTCGTTGGGCAAAGACAAGGAGATCGGCCTCAAGTTTGACCTCTTCGACCACCGCCTCAGCGGTACCATCAGCAAGTTCCGGATCGACCGCACTCGCACTGGGGTGGGCGACTCCGGCCAGCCTTGGTGGGCACCGGTGAATGATCCCGCGGGTAGCCTCTTCAATCCTAACAAGCCGATCGTCTACAATGTTACCGACCTCAGCCCCGATCTTGGCGGCGGCAGCAGCTTTGCCAAGGCTATGTGGCCGGCCTTCAATACCGCTCTCGCTGCCGGTGCCATTACCAAGGCCACGCCTGCGGCAAAGTACGGCACCAGCCCTCAGTACTATATCAATGCCAGCACCACCGCCGGAGCGACGTTCATGGATTACGTCTTCGCCCAAATGGTCGCCCAACACACCGGGTATTCGACTTGGTTGTGGAATTACGACAACCTGATCAACAACACCTCGGCTGACCAGCAGAGTAACCACGGCGGTCGCTCGCAGCCCCTCGGCGCGGATCGTTCCTCCGGCTGGGACGGGCAGCTGATGTATTCCCCTACGGATGAAATCCAAATTGTCGCCTCGTTCTCCCATACCGAAAAAGTCGTGGTACATGCCGCCCAGTGGGTGCAAATTCCCAATGGCTATAATGTTGATCGCTGGGCCATCTGGTATGCCCCCGGCTGGCCGCAACTGACCCCCGGCCAGACCGCCAAGGATGGGTTCACCGATCCGAACAATACATCCACTAATGTGGCCTACGGTGATGGCTTGGCCTTGGACGATACACCAAAAAATCAGGGCGCCCTCTGGGTCCACTACGAGTTTCCAAAGGTCTCTAGGCTCCACGGCCTGCACTTAGGCGTGGGTGTTGACTATCAGGGTTCTGCGACTATCTTCCCGCTCTACAGCACCCGTGCGTATGATGCAAACGGCAATGTTGTCTTCCTGAACAGCAAGACCAAGACCCTCTATAACGGCATGGTCCGCTATGAGTTCAAGGTCAAGGGCCACGAGGCCAGCGTTCAGCTCAACATCGACAATGTGCTGAACAATACCGACTACTACGGGCAAGTGGCAAATGCCCCCCGCCGCTTTAGCCTGAACTACGAGCAGAAATTCTAATTCGGGCCGCTTCGGCTCTTGCTTTTCGCGCGCACCCGCCCAACGGCTGGTGCGCGCTTTTTTTCGGTAATACTTTCGGTGCCGCCCGGTCATATCCAAGACGGTGCCGCTGTCAAAATCTTGTCTCGCGCTGTGGCGCGGAGACTGCCAGTTAATCCTCTCCCCCCTCCCACTTTGTCGGCATCACCTGACCGTCTCTCCTTCCGTGAAAAGTTCGCCTATGGCTTGGGCGACACCGCGTCGAATTTCTACTTCGCGCTCTTCAACAGCTTTCTCGTCTACTATTATACCGATGTCTTCGGGCTCGGCTCGGCCGCTGCCGGGACCATCGCCGGCGTAGTTCCCTTCGTGGTGGCGCTGCTCAATCCCCTCGTGGGCATGGCGGCCGACCGGACGGAGTCGCGCTGGGGGAAGTTCCGTCCCTACCTGCTGTGGGGCGCGCTCCCCTACGGGATCTTTGGCTATCTGATGTTTTCCAACCCGGCGCTGACGGCGGGGGCAAAGCTCGCCTTCGCGTACGGCACCTACGGGCTCACGCTTCTGGCCTACCTGATAATCAACACGCCCTACTCGGCGCTGATGGGCGTGATGTCGCCGTCGTCCGCGGACCGGACTTCGCTCTCTGCCTATCGCTTTGCCTGCGCCTTCACCGGCGGCCTCCTCATCGGCACCTATGTGCCCTGGCTGAAGGACCACTTCGGCGCCACCGAGGCCGAAAGCTTCCGGCACATGATGGCGCTGTTCGCCGTCGTTTCCGTGGGCATGTTTCTCTACACATTTTTCAACACGCGCGAACGGGTGCGCGCGCCGGTCAACGCCTCCCAATCCGTCTGGACGGATATCCGCGATCTCGCCGGCAACGTCCCCTGGCTGATCCTCTTTTTCGCCGCCTTCCTGACCCTGGCCAACGTCGGCCTGCGCAGCGGCGCGACAATCTACTATTTCAAATATGTGGTCGGGGAAAACGCGCTGCAAGGCTTCGACGAGCTGCTCGGGCCGGTCGCCCGCGTCCTGCGCTTCCTCAAGGTGGGGGCTTCCGGTCTCGGCTTGTACAACTTCGTGGGTGGGCTGGCCTTCATCATCGGTTCCCTGACCACGAAGCTCTTCCTGCGCTTTTTCTCCCGCCGCCCGCTGATGATCTGGCTGACCATCCTCAACGCCTTGGCGATGGCCGCCTTCTATGTGGTCGATCCGCACAATCTGCCCGTGCTGATCGGGCTGAATATTTTCGCCGCCTTCGTGGCCGGTCCCACGCCCGCCATCGTCTGGTCATTTTACGCCGACACCGCCGATTACGGGGAGTGGAAATTCGGCCGCCGCAGCACCGGCCTGGTGTTTTCCGCCGCGGTCCTCGCGCAAAAAGTCGGCCTGGCGATCGGGACGGCCATGCTCGGCTGGCTGCTGAGCTACTACGGCTACGTGGCCAACGCCCCCCAGACTCCGCGTGCGATCCATGGCATCCATGTGGTTTTCGCCGTCCTGCCCGGTGCCTTCGCGCTGCTGAGCGGATTCGCCATCTTCTTCTACCGGCTGGATGACCGGACCGTGAAGCAGATGGAAACCGAACTTGCCGCCCGCAAGGAAACGACCGCGCCGGCCGTTTCCTGAGTCGGCAGAGCCAGAACCAAGAATGTTCACGAATGAACAGGAAAGGATTGGGCTTGGCGGGCTGCTCTGTCCACCTTCGCGGTCTTGGGGGAAAATTCTCCAGCTTTTCACCCCGGATCACCCCGGATTCTCACGGATGATTCCCTTCCGCCAATTTGTGTGCATCTGTGTTAATCTGTGGTCCCAACCTGCCTTGGCTTCGGTGGCGACGGAGCCCGGTCAGGTATTGCACGGGCATGGCCGACGAATTACTTGCAAGAAGGTCGCGAAGGAACGCGACGAACAGGCCGAGCCAATGGTTTTTCACCCGAGCCCCACGAGAAAGCAGAGACATCCCCGCTCACCGTTCTCCGCCGAGAATCCGCTCTGGTATTCGTGGCCATTCGTGTTCATTCGTGGTTAAGAAAATCTGCCTCCGCTTTCCCCATCCCCATGCCTACCACCCTTCTCCGAAGCGGCTCCGCCGCCGCCCTTGCCCTTCTCATGACCGCTACCGCCTCCGCCTCCGCCTGGACGCTGACCCAGACCGCCCGGGACAACGGCCAGAAACTGGCCGTCCTCGCCGCGCCGGCCGCCTCGGCGGCATCCGCCCCGGCGGGGGCGCTGCAGCTCGACCCCGCCCGGCGCTATCAGGAAATCATCGGCTTCGGCGGCGCCCTGACCGAGTCGTCCGGCTGGGTGCTCTCGCAGCTGCCCGCCGACAAGCGCGCCGAGGTCGTGCGCCGCTACTACGATCCGAAGGAGGGCATCGGCTACACGCTCGCCCGCACCCACATCAACTCCTGCGATTTCTCGCTCAACATGTGGGCGCTGGACGACGTACCCGGCGACTACGACCTCCACAACTTCACCCTTGCTCCGATGCGGAAGTGGACCCTGCCGCTCATCCATGAGGCGCAGGCCGCCGCCGGCGCGGACCGTTTCCACCTGCTCGCCTCCCCGTGGAGCCCGCCGGCCTGGATGAAGACCAACAACCGCATGGACGACGGCGGCTCCCTCCGCCACGAATACCGGAAGCCCTGGGCCAACTACTATGTGAAGTTCATCCAGGCGATGGCGGAGGAGGAAAAAATCCCCGTCTGGGCCCTCACCGTGCAGAACGAGCCCGAAGCGCACCAGACTTGGGAGTCCTGCCTCTACACGCCGGAACAGGAGCGCGACTTCGTGCGCGACTACCTCGGGCCCACCCTCGCCCAAGCCGGCCTTTCCGGAGTGAAGCTCGTGGGCTGGGACCACAACCGCGACCGCATCGAGGCGCGGGCCGACGCGATGTTGGGCGACCCCAAGGCCGCGCAGTACCTGTGGGGCCTGGGCGTCCACTGGTACGTGAGTGAGGATTTCGCCGCCAGCGCGCGCGTCCACGCCAAATTCCCCGGCAAATCCATCCTCTTCACCGAGGGCTGCATCGAGAGCGGCGACCTGATCGGCCGTTGGGAAAACGCCGAACGGTATGCCCGTAACATCATCGGCGACCTGAGCCACTGGGTGGCGGGCTTCCTCGACTGGAACATCGTGCTCGACCAGCGCGGCGGCCCCAACCACGTCGGTAATTTCTGCGAGGCCCCGGTCATCGTCGATGTCAACACGAAGGAGGTCCGCTACATGGCCTCGTTCTACTACATCGCCCATTTCTCGAAGTTCGTTCTTCCCGGCGCCCACCGCATCGGTTCTTCCGGCGGCCCGGCCGGCCTGCAGTCGATCGCCTTCGCCAATCCGGACGGCTCGCTCGTGACGGTGGTAGTCAATCCCGGCGAGGGCGCAGCCGACTTTGCCCTCGCGGCGGCGGGGGACATGCTGGCTTGCCAGATTCCGGCCCATGCGATTCAGACCTACGTGCGTTCGGCCCGTTAAGCTTTTACCCCTCGCCCCCATGCCCCGTCTGCTCTCTGCTCCTCTTCTGGCTGCCTCTGGCGGCCCCGTGCTCCTCCAACTGGCCACGGTCGACTACCTGATCCTCGCCCTCTATTTCGCCTTCGTGCTCGGCATCGGCTGGGTGCTGCGCAAGCAGCTCAAGACGAGCGCGGATTTTTTCGAGTCGGGCCGCTCGCTGCCCGCTTGGATCTGTGCCCTCGGTTTCATCGGGGCCAACCTCGGGGCCCAGGAGGTGATGGGCATGGCGGCCTCGGGTGCCAAGTATGGCATCGCCACCAGCCACTTCTATTGGGTCGGGGCGATCCCGGCCATGGTGTTCGTCGGCATCTTCATGATGCCTTTCTACTACGGCTCGAAGGCCCGGTCCGTGCCGGAGTACCTCAAGCTGCGCTTCGACGAGAAGACCCGCACCTTCAACGCCCTGTCCTTCGCGGTCATGACGGTGTTCTCCTCCGGCATCTCCATGTTCGCGCTGGCCAAGTTGCTCAACGCCATCCTCGGCTGGAACTTTGACGGCTGCATCCTCGTTTCCAGCCTCATCGTGCTGGTCTACATCTACACCGGCGGGCTCACCTCCGCCATCTACAACGAGGTGCTGCAATTCTTCCTCATCGTGCTCGGCTTCCTGCCCCTCGTCATCCTCGGCCTGCAGGACATCGGCGGCTGGGACGGCCTGACCAAGCAGCTCGACGCCTACTCGGTCACCAAGGGCATGCCCGGCGCCTGGAGCAGCTCCTGGCAGCACCTCGGCAGCGCCAAGGACAACCCGATCGGCATCGAGTGGTTTGGCATGATCGCCGGCCTCGGCTTCGTGCTATCCTTTGGCTACTGGTGCACGGACTTCCTCGTCATCCAGCGCGCCATGGCGGCGAAG
>CAISJA010000435.1 GCA_903885525.1 uncultured Opitutaceae bacterium | reverse complement strand
CCGGGGCCTCGGCCAGGACGGCGGCGACGAGCCCGGCAAACAATTCCTGCTCGCGGGCGAGGGATTTTTCCTCGGCGCTGAAAATCTCCTTTTCCTTCAGCTTGAGCGCCTCGGTGACATAGCGTTCGCCGCTGACGGTGGTCTGCTTGCGGAGGTAGTCCGCGGGCACGCTGGCGAGGTTGGCCTTGGTGACCTCGATGTAGTAGCCGAAGACGGAGGTGTAGCGGACCTTGAGGCTACGGATGCCGGTGCGTTCCTGCTCCTGCCGTTCCAATTCGGCCAGCCAGCCCTTGTTGTCGCGGGTCAGGCTGCGGAGGCGGTCGAGCTCGGCGTCGTAGCCGGCCCGGATGAAATTGCCGTCCTGGAGGTCGGAGGGGAGTTCGTCGGCGAGGCCGCAGCGGAGCAGCTCGCGCAGGGCGGGCTGGTCGGTCAGGCGGGCGCGAAGCCGGGCGATCTCCCCTTCGTGCCGGCCGACGAGGTGGGCGTTGAGGAGGTCGAGCGCCGCCAGGATGGGTGGGAGTTGGGCGAGGGTGTCGCGCACGCCGCCGAGCTCGCGCGGGTTGCGGAGGCGGTTCTGGAGGCGGCCGAGGATGCGGGGGATGTCGCGGACCGAGCCGAGCAGGTCGCGCAGACGGGCCAGATCGCTTGGTTGGGCGACGAATTCGCCGACGAGCGACTGGCGGCGGCGGATTTCGGGCAGGTCGAGCCCGGGGGCGGCCAGCCAGCGTTCGAGCAGGCGGGCGCCCGGGGCGGTGGTGGTGCGGTCGATGGCGCCGAGGAGCGAGGACTCGCGGGTGCCGCGGACGGACTCGAAGACCTCGAGGTTGCGGAGGGTGGCCGGGTCGAGGAGGAGGGTGCCGGCGCTGCGATACTCCTGGAGGGAGCGCAGGTTTTCCGGCCTGGCGCAGAGGTTTTCCGTGGCGTAGTGGATGAGCGCCCCGGCGGCGCCGAGGGCGGCGTGGTTCTGGGCCAGGCCGAAGCCCTGGAGGTTGAGCACGCCGAGGGCGTCCATCACGGTGCGGGCACCGCTGGTGGTGTCGAAATGGTAGCCCGGCAGCTCGGAAATGAGGCGGCTGGCGCAGAATTGCGCGAGGTGGTGCACCCCATGATCGTCGTGGGGGGCGGCCTGCCAGCGGGCCGGCTCGCCCTCGGCGAGCACAAGCTCGGCCGGGTTGAGGGCGGCCAGGACGGGGAGCAGGTTTTCCGGCTGGGCGTCGGTGGCGACCCGGAACTCGCCGGTGGAGAGGTCGAGCCAGGCGGCGTGCAGGCCGGCCTTGGTCAGCTCCAGGGCGCAGAGGTAGTGGTTGCGCGAGGCGGTGAGTTGGTTGGCGGCGAGGGTGGTGCCGGGGGAGAGGATGCGGGTGAGCTGACGGCGGACCAGTTTGCCGGGTTTGGCGGCCTCCTGCTGGTCGCAGATCGCAACCTTGCGGCCGGCGGCGAGAAGTTTGGTGACGTAGTTGTCGGCCGCATGGAAGGGGATGCCCGCCATCGGGTGGTCCTGCCGCTTGGTCAGGGTGATCCCGAGCAGGCGGGCGGCAATCTCTGCGTCTTCGAAGAACATCTCGTAGAAATCGCCGAGGCGGAAGAGCAGCATGGTGTTCGCGGGGAGGCCGCGCTTGACCTCGAAGTACTGCTGCAACATCGGCGTGAGTTTTTCAGACATGGGAGGGAAGGGCGGGATTCAGGGGCCGGGAATCGCGGAAATCAACATCTTGGTGCAGCGCGGGCCGGGGGCGGCGCGCCGGGCAGGCTGCCGCCGCCACCGCCACCAGGCCGGGGCGGTCTCCTACGCCCGGAGCCGCCGGGTTGACCGGGTCAGCTGACGGCGGTGATCCGGGCTTCGGCGAGGCGTCCGCCCAAGGCCAGGATGAACCTCTCGCCGGCGGACCGGCCCATGAGTTGCCGGCCAAGGGGGGATTGCGGGGTGATGAGCAGCAGCGTGCGTCCTTCGTGGACGATTTCCGTACCCCCGGCGCGGGGGCCGACGAAGTAATGCACCGGCGGCCCGCCGGCGGCGACCGTGACGACTGCACCGAGGCCGATGGGGTCGGCCGGCCCCAGGGCCCGGACGGGCAGGGCTTGGAACTGCGCCACCGCTTGGGCCGCCTCCTCCGCGGCCTTGGACTGGCCGTGGGCCAGGTAGGAGGCTTCGAGTCCGCGGGTGTCGTATTTGT
>CAISJA010000434.1 GCA_903885525.1 uncultured Opitutaceae bacterium | reverse complement strand
CGCCTACCTCGAATACCTCTATTCGGACGAAGGCCAGGAAATCGCCGGCCGGAACTATTACCGGCCGCGCCATGCCCGGGTGGCGGCCAAGTACGCCGACCGCTTCCCGCCGATCAACCTCATCACCGTGGACCAGGTCTTCGGCGGCTGGACCAACGCCCAGAAAACCCATTTCGCCGACGGCGGCGTGTTCGACCAGATCTATCAGAAGTGAGCCGGTGCTGATTCCGGCGGGCGTCTCCCTCGGTGCTGAAACGGAGGGAGGCGCCGGCCAAAACCGCCCAGCAGGCTGACCCATGAGCAATCCCGACCGCCAGTCCGGCAACACGATCGCGCCGCCCGCCAGCCTGCCGCAGCGGCTGAGCCGGCTCTATGATCTGGCCCAGCTTTCCGACTTCCTTTTCGGATCACCGTTGGGACCGTTCTATGACGGCGGCGAGGCCCGTTACCTGCCGCACTTTGCCTACTGCGGACCGCATTCTTCGCCGGATTCGCTGCGGCTGGCCTTCTACTCCGGGACCCGCCGGGACGATCAGGTGGGGGCGGAAGCGTTGCTCTCCTTTGTCGAAACCCTGCTCCAGTCGCAAGAAATCGGCCTGGGGCTGAACCTGGCCTTTTTGCCGGCCATCAACGTGCTGGACGGGCTGGGGGGCGAAACCGGGCGTGATCTTGCCGCCGAGCATTGGGGGCGGTCGCGCGCGCCCGAGATCCAATTGCTGGCCCAGGACGCCCGGCTCCGCGGCTACCAGGGTTTCATCCGCCTGGTCGGAGCCGATGGTCCCGAGCCCGGCGCGGTGGTGCGGACCCTTCGGGCGCCCAAAAGTTCGCCGAGCCGGATCGAGCTTTTCAATTCCGCCGACTTCCCGCCCTGGGCGGTGCGATTCGAGTCGGTCTCCCGCGCGGCGGTGGAGGCGGGGCCGCTGAGCATCGCCGGCGACCTGCCTTTCACGCCGTTTGAAATCGAGCTGTCACTGCCCGATCATTGGTCTCAGGCGCAAGCCGACCGCGGGCTGACCAAGTTGCTCAAGCGGCTGCTGCTCCATTATCGGGGGTTTCAATCCTACGCCCTGAACTTGTGATGCCGATGGATCCCAGACTCAGGCCACCCGCCCTCCTCGTCCTTGTTGCTTCCGCCAGGCCACCCTGGTGGCTCCGGGAGGGAAGCGCCCGCTCCGCGCGCCGTCCCGCCCGCTCCGCGACGGCCTCGCCCGGAGGGGGCGCGGCTTATTGTTGTTGTTGAAGCCCTGACTGCACCGCCGGCCTGATGCGCCGTGGGCCGTGGCCCCGGGCAAGTCGTTCCCGGTGCCGCCCTGGCCGGATCCGATCCGGAGCCAAGGCAACAATTCCCGCCGACCGGCACCCCCGGAGGCGATTTGCTCCTCATCCTGTGAGCCCACCACCGACCCAGGAGGCTTCACCACCCAGCACCAACACCTGCCACCATGTCTTCCCGTTCGTTTTACCGTCTCAGCGGCGCCCTGGCGTTCGCTTTTTCCCTCCTCCACCCGCTCCGGGCCGATACCGCCGCCGCCGAAGGCGAAGTCGTGCAACTGGACCCGTTTGTCGTCACCAACGCCAAGTCGCTGGAGACCACGCTGCCCGTCCGGCCCGTCAGCGGCGTCTACGGCTTTGAGACCGATTACCAGGACATCCCGCGCAGCATCACCCAGATCAATCCGCAGCAGTTCGCGGCCGACATCATCTCCAGCTACAGCGACTTCACGCGCTATTCCCCGGCGGTGAACCAGGCGACCGGTCAGCTCGCCAATTACGGCTCGCCCACCATCCGTGGCTCGGTGACCGACATTTACCAGAACGGCGTGCGCATGCTGGTACGGCAGTCGAACAACCGCCCCTTCACGCTGAACGCCTATGAAGCGGCCGACATCGTGGCCGGCCCGGCACCGGTGATCTACGGCCCGTCGGCGCGGACCTCCGGCTATGTCAACTACCTGACGAAGAAGCCGTATTTTGACGGGTCCCATACCACCGTGAGCCTCAAGGTCGGCCAGCTCTATCTGGATGGCACGGGTTTCAAAAACAACGAAAGCTTCACCGTCGACACCGGCGGCCCCCTCAGCCCCGGCAAGCTTGCCTACCGCCTGAGCTACCAGGCCGAGAACACGCAGTCGTACTACCGCAATGTCGACGACCGCTTCCACGATGTCTACGGCTCGCTGGCCTGGCTGCCAGCGGCCGGCCTGGCGATCGACTGGAACTTCGAGTACGGCAGCTTCGACTGGAAGGTGAACAACTCGCTGAACCGCGTCACCGACGCCCTCATCCAGAACGGCACCTATCTGGCCGGTCCCGCCACGCCCATCATCCAGGTCGGGACCAAGTACTATTCCCCGGTGCTGAATGCCGCCGGCGCCGTGACCGGCTGGCTCACGCGGACCAAGTCCGGCACCAATTACCTGAAGGGCGCCGCCACCTCCGACCCCACCAGCAACAGCAGCGCGGGAGCCGGGTCGATCGTCGGCTACGTGCTCGACCCCGGCGTGGTCCAGCCGGAACAGATCCGCGGCTCCGCCGCCCTCAACGCCCCCGGCTGGCCTTCGACGACCGACGCCCTCAACACCCAGCTGCGCATCAAGAAGGTGTTCAGCCCGGGCCTGACGGTGCTGAACAACACGATCTTCCAATACTACAAGACGGACACCTCCTCCAATGGCGGCTTCTATAACTGGATCACCACGCACACGCTGGAGAACCGCACCGAGGGGCTGCTCCAGCGCGACTACTCCCTCTTCGGGCTGCCGGTCCGGCACGACAGCAACACGGGATTTTCCTACCGGTATGAGGTGGTGAAAAACTACAAGGACGGTGAAGCGGCCGGCTACGGCCCGACCGGCGACCAGTTTGACCTGACGGCCGATCCGTCCGGGTTCACCCGCAACGCCTTTTTTGGCACCACCGTGTTCCCCTTCTCCGGCACCACCACGACCCCGGTTCTCACCCGGTTCGGCTACCTGAAGGGATTCTGGACCTACCTGCAGGTGCCGGAGAGTCCCGGCAACTACACCACGCCCGGCGGCTCCAACACCGGCACCAGCGGCGGCAACCTCAGCACCGCGGGCAACTACACCTGGACGCACAGCCTCAGCGCCTACACGCAGCACAGCCTCAAGCTGGGCGAACACTGGCTGCTCGACCTCGGCCTCCGGGACACGCTGGTCTTCTCCCACATCGAAAATCCCCTGCCGCTGAATGCCAGCTTCGCCGGCATCCACGACGGGATCAAGGCCTGGGAGCCCAGCTCCTCGGCCAGCCTCAGCTTCAAGCCCGCCCCCTGGATCACGCTCTACGCCACCTATGACTACATCGTGGCCCTGAACGGCATGACGACCGGCTCGCCCACCTGGGCGACGGTCGGGGGGGTGCCGAACCAGTATGATCCGGCGAATTTCCACAGCACGAGCGAACTGCGCGAATTCGGCACGAAATTCGTGCTCATCCCAAACACGCTGACCGGCAGCATCTCGGCCTACCGCCAGACCCGCGACCTCACCCTCACCGCCGTGCCCGGGGCCGACCCGGTGCTGGCCAAGGGCTGGTACCAAGGCGTGGAGGCGAGCTTCCGCTACCAGCCCACCCGCTACATCACCGTCGGCGTGAACTACAGCAATCTCAGGGCCCTGACCCTGAACCAGAACCTCAGTGCGCCGACGCCGATCGTGGCCGACAACGCCACCAACATCCTCGGCTCGACTTCGCTCGGTATCGGCAACTGGCGCATCACCAATCTGCCGCGCAACAACTTCACGCTGTTCGCCTCCTACCAGTTCCGCTCCGGCTTCGGCCTCAAGACGGACCTCTGGCTCCGCGACTCCTACCTCGCCAATGCCAACGGCTCCGTGACGGTGCCCTCCGCATACAACATCAACCTCGGCGTCTGCTACAACCGCCCGGCCTGGTCGGTGGACTTGAGCGCCCAAAACCTCACCAACCAGCGGAACTTTGCGGGCGGATCAACCCAGCTCGAGCCGCTCAACCTCCAAGGCCGCTTCACCTACCGGTTCTAAACCGTCTTCATCATGCACACCTCCCGTCGCGAATTCCTCCGCACCACCACGCTCGGCGCCGTCGCCGCCACCGCCCTGCCCGGCCTGCTCCGGGCCGCCCCGGCCGACTCCCCGGCCCCGCCCGCGCCCGGCGCCGCCGGCCTGCGCCCGCTGGTGGACTGGCACAGCCACCTCATCACCCCCGGCGAACTGCGTTTCCTGTCCGGGCGCCCCAAGGCTCCGCGCGTCTATGCCGATGCGCAGGGGCGGCAGCTCTTCGAAAACCTCACGACCGTCTCGGCCGTCGCCCGCGAGGCGGCGCCCACCTCGCCCTCCGACCTGGCCCAGCGCCTCCGCCACCTGGACGCCAGCGGCATCCAGCGGCAGCTGCTCAGCTACACCGTCGCCATCGGCTACGATGCGACCCTGCCCGTGGAGGAGCTCCGCCCCTTCTTCCGCGGCCTGAACGACGAGCTGGCGGCCATCGTCCGGCAGCATCCGGACCGCTTTCTCGGCGTGGCGGCCCTGCCCACGGCGGATCCGGTCTGGGCCGCGGAGGAGCTCACCCGGGCACACCGGGAACTCGGCCTCATCGGCGGCGCGCTGCCGCTCAATGCCTTCACCACGCTGGCGGGCGCCCGCACCCTGGCGCCGCTCTTCGCCGCCGCCCAAAAGCTGGGCTCGCACTTCTTCGTGCATCGCGCCCCCGCCAGCGCCACCGTGCCGGGGCAGCCGCCGCTCATCATTCCCACAGACACCGACGCGCTCCGCTGGAGCGTGATCAGCAACACCCACCTCGTGAACGGCGCGCTCACCCTCGGGCTCACCGATTTCCTCGACCCCTATCCGGATGTCTCCGTGCAGGTGATCATGCTCGGCGGATTCTTTCCCTACCTGATCGACTCGATCATCGCAGCCGGCCCGCGGCTCGGGCTGAAGGATCCCCTCGCGCGGCTCCGCCGGATCTACCTCGAACCCGGACCCTACTCCGGCAGCAGTCCGAACTGGGTGGCCTACGCAGCCGAAAAATTCGGCGCCGACCGCATCCTCTTCGGAACGGATTACGGCGTGGGCGGCGGGGCGGCGACCGACCGGCTCGCCCCGTCCGTGGCGGCGTTGGACAAGGTGCTCACTCCCGCCCAGCGCCAGTTGCTCTATGTCGACAACACCCGCGCCCTGCTCAAGTCGAAGGGTCTCAGCTAAACCTCCACCTCCCTCCATGTCCACCCGTCGCGAATTCCTCCGCACCACCGCGCTTGGCGCCGGCGGCCGCGGGTCGGAGGCCATCGCCCTCGCGGTGCGCGTGTTTGGCGCCGACCGCATCGTGTTCGGCACCGATTACGCCCCCGCACCCAGCGTGGCGCCCGTGCGGGAAAACATCCTCCGTTCCCCCGCTGACCGCCGCCGAGCGGCACGCCGTCTTCACCGGGACGCCGCGCCGGCTGCTGGCGGAGAAAGGGGTGAAGCTGGCCTGAGCCCGGCACGGCCCTGGCCGTCCGCCGGGGAGGCGAGGGCCGGCACCTTCTCCAAACTTAGCACCGTGCAAAAATCCGCGGTGCTCACCTTTGTCATCGGAGGCTCTTGTGGCGTCCTGGCGGCGCCAGGCCAGGATGCACCGTCCTGCAATGCGGCTTGAACGCCGCCCCGACTCCGGGTCTTCTCCCCCCCGAAACCCTCCCATGAAAATCATCTCCGCCCCCCGCGCCCCGGCCGCCATCGGACCCTACTCCCACGCCATCGAGGCGGGCCCCTTCGTCTTCTGCTCCGGCCAGATTGCCCTCGATCCCGCCACCGGCCGGCTCGTGGCCGACGACATCGAGGCCCAGACCAGGCAGGTGCTGGCCAACCTCACCGCCGTCCTCGACGCCGCCGGCCTCCAGCTCGCCCATGTCGTCAAGTCCACCGTGTTCCTCCAGGACATGGGCGACTTCGGCAAGATGAACCCGCTTTACGAAGCCGCCTTCGCCCCGCACAAGCCCGCCCGCTCCACCATCCAGGTCGCCCGGCTCCCCGCCGACGCACGCCTCGAAATCGAGGTCATCGCCTGCCGCGGCTGATTGTACTGCCTCTCCCCCGCACCCGCGGATTGATCACCGCTGCCGTCCCCTAAGCTCATCCCCTTTCTGCCCGGTTTGCCCCGGTCTATTCTCGGCCGTCCTTCCCCACCATCTGCCCACGGGATTGCACTGACCCCACGGATTCGATCACCATCCCCTTTGTGTTCATGGGTGTTTATTTGTGGTTAAAATCTGTCCCGGCGTTGGATCTGGCGAAGCTGCTCCAGAAAATCCGTGGTTAAGCAAACGCCACCACCACCCTCGCTCCCACCTTCACTCCCATGTCCGAACTTGCCGACACCTATTTCTCCCGGGCCCACGCGCTCCTCGCACACGCCCGCACCGTCAACGCCCCCGTCCTGCAACAGCTCGGCGGAATCATGGGCCGCTCCGTCGCCGACGGCGGGGTCATCCACACCTTCGGCAGCGGCCACAGCGAGGTCATCGCCCGCGAAATCATCGGCCGGGCCGGCGGCCTCGTCTGCGTGACCGGCCTCTACGACACCACCGGCGGCTTCATCGAAAACCTCGTGGGCTACGGCACCAAAATGGTGGAACGCTACGACCGCCAGTACCAACTCCGCGCCGGCGAGACCATCATCGTCATCTCCAACTCCGGCAAGAATTCGTCCCCCCTCGAGGTCGCCCTCTACGCCAAGGAAAAGGGCCTCACCGTCGTCGGCCTCACCTGCGTGGCGATGTCGAGCACCGCCACGACGGTCCACCCGGGCGGCCGCCGGCTGCACGAGATCGCCGACTACACCCTCGACAACTGCGGCAGCCTCGGCGACGCCCAGGTCGACACCGGCGGGGGCGTCATGGCCGGCCCGACCTCCACCGTGGTCGGTGCCCTCCTGCTCAACCTGCTCTCGCTCGAAATCACCGGGTGGCTGCGCGCCCACGGCCACACGCCGCCCATCCTCCGCAGCCAAAACCTCCCCGGTGCCATCGAGTACAACCGTGAACTGGGAAAAAAATACGCCGGCCGCCTCAGCCGCCAGCTCGCCTGAGCCGGCCGCCGCGCCGGCCCGCCGCGGTGATTCCCTCCGATGAAAAATCCCCCGGCCCCAGCCGCTCCAACTCCTGCCGCCCCCGGGCTCAGCATCGGCGTCGACGGCGGCGGCACCAAGACGGAGCTCATCCTGTGTGATGCCGCCGGCACCGTCCTCGCCCGCTACCGCGCCTGGCTGCAATCCGAGCCAGGCCGGCCCCGGACTGGCGCGGGCCACCCTGGACGCCGCCCTGGCCGCCTTGACCGCCGGCCAGACCGGAGCAATCGCCCGCTGCGCACTCTATGTCGCCGGTGCCCCGGCCTTCTGGCGCGACTATGCCGCCGGACTCGCCGGCTACGCCTGCGTCACCTCCGACTCCGACGCCCTGCCCGTCCTCGAACTCGCCACCGGCGGTGCCGCCGGACTCGTTTTGCACTGCGGCACCGGCTCCTTCATCGCCGCGCGCGCCCCCGACGGCTCGGTCCATTACGCCGGTGGCCTGGGCTGGAAGCTCGGCGACCCCGGCAGCGGCTTCGAGCTCGGCCGCCGCGGCGGCGCCCGGGCCCTGCTCGAACTGCAGGGCTGGGCCCCGCCGTCCGGCCTCGGTGCCGCCTTGCAGGCCCACACCGGCTTGGAACACGCCGGCGACATCACGCGCTTTTTCTACCACGACCCGTCCGCCAACGCCCGCCTCGCCGCCTTCGCCCCGGTCCTGTTCGACCTGGCGGAGTCCGGCTGCGCCCCCGCGCTCGCCGCGGTCCAAGCCAGCCTGTCCGAATTGGCCGATCAGGCCGGCTGGGTGCTTGCCAGGTTGTTTTCCCGGCCGGCCCACGACCAGAGCGGACCAGCTTCCGCCCCGGCCGGCCCACACCGGGCAGATACGGCGGCAGTCCGCGAAACGCCGGCGGCAGACAGGCCGCCGCTGCCCTGCGGACTCTCCGGCGCCATCCTCAACCGCCCGCTTGCCGCGACCTGGCTGCGGGAGCTTGCCGCCGCGCGGCACTGGCCCGTGGCGCTGCACCTCATCACCGAGCCGCCGATCGAGGGCGTGCGCCGGCTGCTGGCCCGCGCCACCGCAGAGGCCGGAAGCACCGCGGGCTGACCCAGCCCGCCCGCCGGCGACGGGCTACGGCTTGACCAGCGAGCTGGTGTCCGGTGCCACGGCCGTGAGCTTGAACCGCACCCGCACCTCGGGATCGACCTTGAACACCAGGGCCTTCTTGATGACCTTCAGCCCCCAGTTGCGGTAATCAATCGTCACGCCGCCCGTGATGAGGAACGCCTCATCCGTCCGCTGCGCGTTGACGGAAAACTCCAGCGGCTGTGTCTCCCCATGAAAGGTCAGCTTGCCCGTCACCTGGCCCTGTCCGTCCGGGGCGAGGGCGAGCAGCCCCAGGTCGAACCGGCCCTCCGGGGTGCCACCGCCCAGCCACTTCAGCATTGCGGCATCCCGCTCCGGTTCGCCCGTCTTGAGGTCGGTGAACTTGAAGGTGAGCACGGCGGATTTGATCTTGCCGGCATCATCGGCTGTCAGCCGGACCTCGTACTGGTCGAGCCGCGCGGTGAAATTCTTGGCGGTGGTCTTCACATCAACCTCCAGGAACGAGCGGGTGCGGTCGGCTTTCAGCAGGCGGTCGGCGGCGTGCGCCGGCGGCGGGGCCGCCAGCAGCAGGGCCAAGGGCAGCAACAGGCAGGGCAGCAGCGCGGAAACATTCATGGGACACAGTGTGCCGCGGTCCCGCCGGACCGCAATTCCTCAATGCCGGGCCGGCGGGAAAACGCCCCTACCCGCGGCCGCCGCGGAGCACCACCACGTTGGCGAGATCGTGCTTCTCGAACTCCGTCCAGTAGCGCTCCTCCAGCTTCTTCGTCAGCTCTTCCGGGGACGGCGTCGCCTCGACGCCCGGGGTTTCCAGCGCCCGCTTGGCCTGCTCGCCGGCGAGGTCGCGCTCGGCGAGCCGCTGGACCAGCTCGTGCCAGAAGACGTCGTTCTGGAACTCGCTCTGCAGCTCGCGCACCCGGTCATCCTCCGCCAGTTTCGGCGTCGGTTGCAGCGTCCCGTCCTCCCGTTCCTCCACCGCATCGGCGCAACCCATCTCGGTGGCCAGCGCGAGCAGCTTCTGGTCGAGGGCAAAGTAGCGCCGGCCGGCGGCGCTCTCCTCGCCCTGGTAGGCGGTCACAGCCCACATGCCGAGATGGACCAGTTCGAGGAGCTGGCGGTATTCCTTGGCGGTAAAGGCGGCTTTCATGGCGGAGGCCAACCGTTGGCCAGCCGCTTCCGCCCGCAAGCGCGAAGTGCTGCCAAACCCGGCATTGACCGGCCGGGGCGGGGCGCTTTCACTCGCCGGTCCGTTCTTTCCCGACCGGCTCTCCGCCGCGATCGGGTCGCAGCCAGCCGCCACCTGGCGGCTCCCGCATCTTTTCCGCCGCCCCCTTTTTCCCACCCACCTCCTCCGATGTCCGCCGATTCCTCCAACCTCATGGAAGCCCTCGTGTCGCTCGCCAAGCGCCGCGGCTTCATCTACCAGTCCTCCGAAATCTACGGCGGCCTCAACGGCTTCTTCGACTACGGCCCGCTCGGCGTCGAGCTCAAGCGCAACATCCGCGACTGTTGGTGGCGCGACATGGTGCAGCGCCGCGACGACATCGTGGGCCTGGAGACCTCCATCATCATGCATCCGAAGGTCTGGGAGGCCTCGGGCCACGTCGCCGGCTTCACCGACCCGCTCGTCGACTGCAAGGTGAGCAAGCAGCGGTACCGGGCGGACCAGCTGTTTTGGGCCGCGGTAATCATAGACGGTGAGACGGACAGGCAGATTGTTGATTCCCTGACGGCCAAAGGCCGGATTTCTCCGGAAGTCATGGCAAGGTGGCTGCACTTGCCGCGTGAGCGGACGGAGACGGTTGGAACGAAGGAGGCGCGGGAGAACTGGGTGGCGAATCGCACGATGGTCTATGGCTTCGTTTCTGCGCTCGAAAGCGAACGCACCCACACCGATCTTCAGGAACAAGCGGAAGCGTTTAAGAGAAAGTGGGGGCTTCAAGGGACTTTGCGCACGGTTCAGCCGTACGACTTCACCGAGGCAAAGGAAGACGAGATTCCGTACATCCCCTCGCCCGCCACCGGCCTGCCGGGCAGCCTGACGCCGCCGCGCGCCTTCAACATGATGTTCGAGACGAACGTGGGTGCCATGCGCGACGCCTCGTCGGTCGCCTACCTGCGCCCGGAGACGGCGCAGGGCATGTTCGTCGATTTCAAGAACGTGGTCGACACCACGCGCGTGAAGCTGCCCTTCGGCCTGGCCCAGATCGGCAAGTCCTTCCGCAACGAGATCACGCCACGCAACTTCATCTTCCGCTCCCGCGAGTTCGAGCAGATGGAGATGGAGTACTTCATCCATCCCGACGCCGACTGGCTGGCCTGCCACGAAGAGTGGCTGCAGTGGTGCCAGGACTGGCTGAAATCCATCGGCCTGCCGGCGTCGCACCTCTCGCTGCACGAGCACCCGAAGGAGAAGCTGGCGTTCTACTCCCGCCGCACGGTGGACATCATGTTCAAGTACCCGTTCGGCGTGCAGGAACTGTGGGGCATCGCCGCCCGCTCCGACTACGACCTCCAGCAGCACCAGAAGTGCTCGGGCGTGCCGCAGGTGTATTTCGACGAGGCCACCAAGTCGAAGGTCGTCCCGCATGTGATCGAGCCCGCCGTGGGCGTCGACCGCATCTTCCTCGCCGTGCTCGCCGCCGGCTACGCGGTGGAGGACGTGAAGGACGAGAAGGGCAACGTGGAGCAGCGCACCGTGCTCCGGCTCTCGCCCCGCCTCGCGCCGGTCAAGGTGGCCGTGCTCCCGCTGCTCAAGAACAAGGAGCAGCTCACTGCCCGCGCTAGGGCCCTCCACGCCAAGCTGCGCCGGCGCTACGCGGTGCAGTACGACGACGGCGGCGCCATCGGCAAACGCTACCGCCGCCAGGACGAGGCCGGCACGCCCTGGTGCGTCACCATCGACTTCGAGACCATCGAGCAACCCGGCGACACCTTCACCCTCCGCGAGCGCGACAGCATGCAGCAGCGCCGCATCACGGAAGCCGAGCTCTTCGCCCTCCTCGAGGAGCAGGTGTACTGAGCCTGCACCCGGCCGCAGGTCGGCCGGACCGCCGGGGATTGAAGGTTGAGCCAGTACGCTCCCATGCTTGACCAACCATCCTTCTCGGCCACGCCGTCGCCATGAAGCCTTGTCTCCTCATCCGGTCCTGCCTCGTGACTTCACCTCGCCTGCACTTCGACGCGCTGCCGCAGTGACGCCAAGGCTTCCTCGATCATCACACCGACATGCTCACCGCGATAGGCCAACGATGCTTCGTAGCGGTGATACGGCCCGCCCTCGGCTACGGCGGAAAACCAGTTGAACGAGCCTTCCACCAGCAGCTGCTCATCCACTGCCAGCGTCTTGGCGTGCACCCCGCGGTCCGGCCGACTGGTCCACACGACGACACCGGCGGCGCGCAGCAGCTCCGCTGCCTCGGCGAGTATCCGTGGGTCCCTTGTCAGCAGCGCGTCCGCGAACACTTCCACGCTTACGCCGCGGCGCACGGCTTCCGCCAGGTACGGCAACACGCCGCGTGCCTCCAGCCCTTGCCGTGTCAGTAGCGGAGAGGAGACCGTCACCCGGCGGCGCGCCCCGGCGATGGCGGCGCGCAATTGCTCATCATGCGCCGCCGTGCCGCGCAATGCGACAGCATCAGCCGGTTGCTCGCGGCCTGCCTCCCAAGGCAAATCGGAAATTTCGTGTCCGTGCTCGCCGAAGAGATGCCGCCCCAGTACGCTGGCGGGTGTCTCGCCGCCAGCCGGATGGAATGCGTCCAGACAGCCAAAAACCAGGAACGTGTCCTGCGCGCGTGAAACGGCCACATTGAGCATTTGGAAACGCTTTCTTGGGTCCGCCGTGGCGGCCGCTCCCCGCGCACCGTTGAAAAAGCAGCTGCCCCGATGCGTCTCGTCGTAGACCGGCGAGAAAATCACGATGCGTCGCTGGGCACCTTGCAGGGCGTGCACCGTGCCCGCCGTCACGGCGTGGCCGTTGCCCAGCTGCGCGTCGAGCTCCCGCCGCAACTCGCGCTTTTGCGCCCGGAACGGTGTCACCACCGCCACGAGTTTGCCGAGGTTTTCTTTGTAGTGACCCTCCATTTGCTCGCGCCTTTGCCTGAGCCAGGCTGCAATCAAGCGCGCTTCGCCGGGATTGCAGCGCCCGCCGCCACCCTGCTTGGCCCGAAACGGCAGGGACGCGTAACCGAGCGCGGGCAGGATGCGCCGGTCTGCGGCCACCGAGGCGCGCTTCGGCTCCAGCAGTCCGCCGTACACCACGTTGTTGAACGCGACGATTTCAGGCACGCAACGGCGGTGCTCGCGCAGCAGCAATCCGCCCTCGCCGCCCGGCTGACCCACCGCGGAGGCCTGCTGCGCCAGCTCCATCAACGTGCCTCCGCTCGCCGAGACCGCCCGCCGCGCCGGTGCGGCCCACCCTGTGGGCACCCGGGCCGGTTCGATCAAGCCGAACTTCGCAGCGTTGGCCGCATCGACCGAGGCGGGCACGCTCCAGACCGGCTCGATCTGATAGACGTCGCCCACCACGAGCGCACGCCGCGCGAGCGCGAATGCGGCGGCGGACCTCTCCGGCGGCACCTGCCCCGACTCGTCGGCCACCAGCAGGTCAATCGCACCCCACAGCGGTTCCCGGTCGCGCTGGCCCCGGAAAAATTTCGGCAGCGAGAGAAAGGTGGAGCCCATGCAGGGTGCCAGCTTGGCCCACCGCCGCAGATTGCGCGTCCACAGCGCCGTGTCGCTCTCCGCGCGCCGGTGTCCGCGCACGGCCACTTGCCCAAGTTCCAACAGATAGTCGGCTTCCCAATAGTGCAGCGCGGCGCGAAACGCCTGCGTCCGCCAGGTCAGGTCGGCCAGCGCCTCAAGGCCGCTCCCGTCGGCGCGCCAGAGCGCGTCCGGCGTCTCCCCCACAGACTTGCGCTGCGTCTCGCTCGCCTCCCTCCACAGGCTCTCCACCTCCGCACGCAACCTGGCGACGCCCGATTGCCAGTCTTGAATGGCGCGGTCGGCCGCCTGGTACTCCGCGGCGCGCTGGCCGCAGTCACGTGCGGCTGCCTCGCGCAGTTCTTTGAGGCGGGCGCCCACCGCCGGCTCCTCGACACTCGTCCACTCACCCAATTTCGCGGCGAACGGCTGCAAGGCCAGACGCCGCCCGGCGTCGCGCCGCTGTTTTGCCGGCACCAGCCAGCCCAGCAGCACCTGCCACCAGGGCTCCTCCGCCAACCGTTTGTCCCACCCACTCGCGCAACTCGCCACGAGCTCCATTTTTTCCTGCGCCTGTCTGGCCTGTTCCTCCGCCCTGCCCAGAAGACCGCGCAGATGGTCCGTGCGCCGCTCCATCGCCACCGGGAGCGACTCGGTAGGCGCCGTCTCACCCAGCTGGGCGAGCATCGCCTGCCAGTCGCCGAACAGCCCGGTGATTTTCCCGGTCACACCGCGCAGCCGCGCGAGCAGCGCCTCGCGCACTCCCTGGACGCTCGCCACCCCGGCGGCCAAACCCGGCTCTTTCGCCGCACAGGCGAGGTAGTGGCGCTGCGCCTCGGGCAACCAGCCTTCGGCCCCACGCTCAATCTCCGCAAATGCCCCGGCGACGGTCAGGAGCTGGTACTTTCCGCTCTTCGCCCCGTCGCTTTCCTCGCTGGCTGCGTATAGCCACCAATCCTCCACGCCTGGCAGCCAGCGCGGTTCACCGCGATCGGTTGCGAAGTCGTCGAGCACGTTCGTGACAGCCTGGTGGTTGATCGACGCGGCCACGATGATCGGACATGGGCGGCCCGCCACCGCCGCCTCGACCCAAGTCTGGGCGACCACGTTCTTCAACAGCGTGGTCTTGCCCGTGCCCGGCGGGCCTTGGATCGCGAGCACGCCGCCCTCAGGCGTGTCGAGCAACTCCTGCACGGCCAGGCGTTGCATCGGTGCCAGGGGGTCTCTGGCAGATACCGCGGCCCAATGCCTCGCCGAGCGCGCAAATGCCGCCGCCGCGGCCAGAGGCAGTCGCCTCTCCCTCGGGCCACATCCCGCGTGGCGGAGCAGTGCTGGCAACGCCGTGCCCGCGCCGTCCTCGGCCTGCTTCCTCAAGCGCGCGCCCAACTCATCGGACAGTGCCAGGATGTTGTTCACCATCCTCGTGTCGCCTTCCGCCAAACACACGACACCTTCGACTGAGAGCACGTAATCCCCGTCCGTCAGCTCATCGACGGCGCACCCTGCCACCGCCTGCACCAAACCCAGCGCGTGATCCACCACGTCCTTCCACCGCTGCGGCGCGAATGCCCGCGCGCTCCCGAACTCGTCGGCCTTCGCCAGCTCTCCCACCGTCACCTGTTCATGCGCCACCGGTCGGAGCCGGTCGCGGGGAATCCACGGTGCTTCCTCGTGGGGCTTCAGTTCGCCCTCCGCACCCACCCGCGCACGGAGAACGACCGGTGCAAACCGCTGGAGCAGCGTGCGGTCCTTCTCCCCGTGGTCCGTCCGCACGGCGAACACCCACGGCATCACGAGCACATCGAGCGGGGCTTCTGCCGCGCCGGCGCTTCGCGCGCCCTTTGGCGCAGCGCGCCGCACCGTTTGCGCGGCCTCCCGCCTTAACTGCGTCACCACTGGCTCGGACACGCGCCCTGCAACCAGCCTGTTCCGGTCAATGCTCGGCGCCGTGTTGAGCAGTTTCGCGGTGGGACACAACCGCGCCCCATCAGCCACCGACGCGCGATAGTAGTCGACCCACGCAGCAAGCGAGACAGCCATGCCTAGATTCCGTCCGCGCAACCACACCGCGTCAACTTCACCTTTCCCCCCAAACCGGTTTAGTCGCTCACTCTCTGCCAAGGTGTTCCGCTTTTCCGGTGCATGACCAAAGCCTCAGGGCACCGCCCCCTCCGGCTCGTCCGTTTCTCAGGCGAGCGACGAACGCGATCCGCGCCCCTGCTTGTGCTTGCTGCCGCGCTCGCCCGCGGCCCGCTTCCACACCTCTCTGCGCCGCTGTTTGCTCGCTCATCGCCGCCGCCAGGACGAGGCCGGCCCACCCTGGTGCGTCACCATCGACTTCGAGACCATCGAGCAACCCGGCGACACCTTCACCCTCCGCGAGCGCGACAGCATGCAGCAGCGCCGCATCACGGAAGCCAAACTCTTCGCCCTCCGCGAGGAGCAGGTGTGCGGAGTCTGCGCGCGGCCAGGGCCGTTGCCCGCTACGGCCCCGGCCCTCCTCGGCGCGGCCGGCCCCCCGGCCGCAGGTCGGGCGCGCAACGCTGCGCGCGCCGGACGGCCGCCCTGCTTTTACCGGGCGGCTCTGTCGGGCGGCCGGGCCGGCGGGTCATCGGCGAAGGCGAGGAGGACGACGATCACGCACTGGCTGAAGCTGCGGGAGCCGAGGTAGCCGGGTTTGGCGGCGAGGGAGACCGTCTGGACGCGGGTGCAGTCGCGCGCCTCGAGATCGGCGAGGAGCGAGGTGATCTCGGGCCACTGGGCGCTGGTGGCGGCGGGACGCTGGAGGGCGAAGCGCCGGGCGCGGATGGCCCGGCCCTCGGCGGGGCCGAGGTCCTGCACCGTCCAGCCGGCCGGGAGCGTGGTTTTCCGCCAGTAGGCGAACGTGTCGGCGGTCCAAAGCTGGCGGCGCAGGAGGGCCTCGCGCTCGAGGATGGCCTGGAGCCGGGCGTCGGAAGCGGCGCCGAGCTTCTCGCGGCGGGCGCGCAGGGCCTCCAGCTCGGGGCTGGTGGCCGACTGGTCGGGTGGCCAGGCAATCATCACGGCGCGCAGGGCGACGCACAGGAGGGTGGCGCCAGCCAGGGGCAGCCAGGTGCGCAGGGGGCTCATGGCGGGGCGGGGGCGGGGAAGCTGCCGTTGAGGGAGAACTCCGGGGCGGCGGGGCGGAGGCTGCGGCTGTCGGGTCCCGGCAGCCAGGGGGCGTCCTTGAAAAACGCCTGATGGAAGGTGGCGTAGGGGCCGTGCTCATCGCCCGCGCCTTCGTGTAACACGCCGCGGATGTTCCAGGAGGACTCGTTGAGCGTGACGGCCTCCAGGGTGAGTTGGGGCGGGCGCAGCCGGCCAAGGGCGGCGAGAAAACGGCCCTTGTGGCAGGCCCCGCCGGAGATTTCGGCGAGGAACAGTTCGGCGCGTTCGATCCGCGCGCGGTTGGCCTCGAGATGGGCCACCTCGGCCGTGAGGGTCCGGAGCTGGGCCTGCTGGTAGGCGAGATTGACGCGCGCCTGCTGCCGTGCGGCCAGGTAGTGCTGGCCGAGGAGCAGGGTCGTGAGCAGCACCAGAGCGGCGGCGCTGTGGGCCAGGGCGGCGGGCCACCAGGGTGCCGGGGCGGGGAGCAGGTTGGTGACGGCGGGCAAGGGGCGGGCCGAGGATGCAGCGAGAAAGGCCCCGACCGACAGCGGCACCACCGGGCCCGGCGGGAGCAGCGCCGGATCGGGCGGCTGGAGGGAAGCGTTGAGCACGAGCAGGGGCGGCCGGGGGCGGCCCTCGAAGAGGGCGAGGCCGGTGTCCACGGCCTGCTGGAGCCGCTCCCCGGCAGTCGGTCCGGTGAAGAAGGCGGCGTGGCGATCGCCACTGGGCGCGAGCCAGAAGACGCCGGTGCCGTGGCTGGCGTGCAGCACGGCCAGGGCGGCGGCGCCGGGGGAGGCGAAGGCGGGCTCGGTCTCGACCAGGGTAAACACGGGGTGGACGGACTCCAAACGGATCTGCCGGCCGGCCAGGGCGGCCTGCAACTGCACGAGGAAGGCGTTCTGCGCCACGTAGAGGAGGGTCGTGGCACCGGCGGTGCCGGCCGGGCGGGGGGGATGGACGGCCCAGGGCGTGTGGGGCACGGCGAGCGCGGGAAATTTGGCCCCGAGGACCTGGCGCAAGAGCCGGCGGCTGGAGTTTCGCGGGCAGGAGGTGGGCATGGCCTCCAGCGATGGTCCTTGGTAAAACAAGCGGATCGAGCGCGGGCCCGGCGTCAGGCCGTCGAGGAAGGTGCAGAAGGCCGGGATACTGTCGCAGGCTTCCAGGGTGGCGATGACGGGAGGGCCCTGGCCAGGTGCCGCGACCGCCAGGTGGTCCCACAGCAGAATAGGGCAGGCGGTGGACATGGCGGCGCTCAATAATGCCCGACGTAGATGTAGACCGTGGTGGTGCCGCTGGTGCCGGGGGCGGCGTAGGCCACACGGCCGCTGGTGTTGGCGGCGGCGGCGGTGGCGGAGCTCTTGTTGTCCATCAGATTGGCGAGGGCGGCGGCATCCGCGCCGGTGACGCCGGGGATCACGAGGCTGACGACGCGGGAATTGGCCGGCAGGGCTGTGTTGGAGGCATCGAGGTAGAAATCAGTGCCATCCGTGCCGGGTGTGCCGGTCGAGGAAAGTTGGCATTCGAGGCGAGCGAGATTGGAGAAATCAAGGCTGGGGGCGGCGGCCGGCGAGGTGTTGAACCAGTTGTTGGCGGTGTCCCAGAGGAGGGGGGTGCTGCCGGCGGGGGTGTTCAACCCGCTGCCGATGCCGAAGGAGAGGGGGGATTCGAGGGCGCGCTCGGCGAGCAGGACAGTGTCGAGGGTGGCGGCCTTGCTGACGGCGGCGGCGGCGGCTTCGGTGAGCGCGGTGTTGGCGGTGTTGAGGGCGAACGAGCCGGTGGCGGCGGCTTCGGTGAGCGGTGGATAGCCCGGGCCGCCGGGCTTTTGCATGAACTGCTGCACGGCGCCGGAGACGATGCTCACGGTCTTGATCGTGGCGGTGAGGGCGCTGTTGCGGCGCGCCTTCTGCACGGAGGGGATGGCGATGGCGGCGAGGATGCCGATGATGGCGACGACCCCGAGGATTTCCAGGAGGGTGAAGCCGGCGTGGCGCGAAGTCGGACGGGCGGGGGGATTCATGGTGGGATGGGGGTTGGGTGGGAAGGGGTGGGGGCGGTTCAGACCTGGGCCAGTACCTGCTGGACGGTGGTGATGCCGCTGCGGGCCTTGGCGAGGCCGTCGTCGCGCATGTTCGGGTAGCCGAGGCTGCGCAGGTGGGCGGCCAGCTCGCTGGTCGGCACCTTGCGCAGGATCAATTGCTGGGTGTGCTCGTCGGTGAGGGGAAAGATTTCCAGGATGGCGAGCCGGCCGCGGTAGCCGGTGCCGGCGCAGAGCGGGCAGCCCACCGGCTCACGGTAGGCGCCCGCTCCGAACTCGCGGGTGAGGTAGGCCAGCTGGGGCGGGGCGACGGGCCGGGCGCAGGCGCACAAGCGTTCGACGAGGCGGGTGCCGCACACCGCCTTGACGGCGGAGGCCACGAGATAGGGCTCGATCCCGATGTCGATCAGGCGGGCGGCGGCGGCGGGGGCGTCGTTCGTGTGCAGGGTGGAAAACACCCGGTGGCCGGTGAGGGCGGCGTGGATCGCGATGCGGGCGCTCTCGCGGTCGCGGGTTTCGCCGATGAGCACGACGTCGGGATCCTGGCGCATGACGGCGCGGAGCATGACCTCGAAGGTGCGGCCCACGCCCTCGTTCACCGCACACTGGTTATAGCTGTAAATCTGATACTCGACCGGGTCCTCGAGGGTGACGACGTTTTCCCCGGACAGGTCCTGGGTGGCGAGCAGGGCGTACTGGAGGGTGGTCTTGCCCGAACCCGTCGGCCCGGTGATGTAGAAGACGCCATTGGGAACGGAGATCAGCCGCACGAAGAGGGCGATCTGCTCCTCGGACAGACCGAGCTCGGCGAGGGAGCCGAAATTGCGGGTTTCGTCCTGGATGCGGATGACGGCCTTCTCGCCGCGCACGGTGGGGAGCGTCGAGATGCGGAGGTTGTAGGTCGAGGCGCCGAGGGAGAGGCGCGCCTGGCCGTCGAGGGGCAGGCGCGTCTGGGAAATATCGAGCCGGGCGAGCGACTTGATCGCCTGGATGATCGCCGGCTTCATCGCGGTGCCGAGGGCATCGCGGTGGAGCATGGAGTTGTCGATGCGGTAGCGGACGTGGAGGTCGTTGGGCTTGGGTTCGAAGTGCACGTCGGAGGCGCGCTTGGCGACGGCATCGGTGAGGATTTCGGCCAGCAGCTCCTTCGGGTTGGTGGCGGGGAGCGGCGGGGTATGGGCGGCATCGATGGCGCTGAGGATGTCGTTGCGCGGGGCGACGACGAAGCGGAGCCGGCGGCCGGGGAAATCCTGCCCGGCCTCCTCCTGGGTGTAGCGGGCCGGATCGGCCACGGCGATGGTGAGTACACCGTCCTCGTCGCACAGGGGCACGGCTGCGTGGTTGCGGGCGCGGATGGCGCCGAGGCGGGTCGCGAGGGCGACGGGCACCGCGCCCGGGGGGATGTCGGTCGCGGCCAGGCCGTGGTGCTCGGCGGTGAGCTGGGCGATGACTTTTTGCGAGGTGAGGGACAGCCGCTCCAGGGCGGCGGCAAAGCCCTCCGCGGGACGGCGCTGGAACTCCAGCCTGGCGCTGGCAAGCTGCTCGGGCGTGATCCGTTTCAGGGCCACGAGGCGCAGGCCGAGCCAGAACGGGTGGTGGGCGGGGCGCGGCACCGGAGCCTCGGCCGGTTCCGGAACCGGTTCCGGGGCCGGGGCGGGCCGCATGGCGGAAGGCGCCGTGAGGACGACGGCCCGCGCCGGGCCGGTTTCGGGCGCGGGCAGGTCGGCCAGGGAAGCGGGGGCGAAGGGGATCACTGGATGACTTTCACGCTCACGGTGACGAGCAGCTCCGTGGTCTCCCTGACCGTGGCATCGGTGCGGGCCAGCCGGCCGAGGAAGGGCAGATTGCCCAAGAGGGGGACCCGGCGGGAGTCCTGGCCGGTGCGCTCGGTGTTGAGGCCACCGAGGATCGCGCTCTGGTTGTCGCGCAGCCGGAGCATCGTGGAGATGCGCTGGTCGCCCGTCACGGGCGAGGTCTGTTTCCCGTCGGGGGAGCTATCGATGGCGTTGAGCTGGGTGCGGGCGGGCTCGATCACCAGCGTGACCCAGCCGTCCTGCCCGATCTGGGCGGTGACAGGGAGGACGACGCCGAAGGTCTGGCGCTGGCCCGAGTAGGTGGTTTGGGCGATGGTGGAGCCGTTGGTCGTCCCGGTGTTGACGGTCACGTTGGAGGAGAGCGACCAGAACGTGCGGTCCTCACCGACCTTGACGAAGCCCTTCTGGTTATTGAGGAGCCGGATCGAAGGTTTGGTGATCGTGCGGAGGGTGCCCTGCTGCTCCAAGGCGTGGAAGACGGCGGAGAGGCGGCCGACCGAGAAATTGCCCAGGAGGGTGTCGCCCGGCAGCGTGGTGGTTGCCACGCTGGTGAGGTTGGTGGCGAGGTTGACCGGGCCGATCTGGTTCGAGCCGCCGAGGGAGGTCTGGACCTGGGTCCAGTCGATGCCGAGCTTGTGGTCCTGGTTCAGCGCCACCTCGTCAAGGCGGACCTCCACCAGCACCTGGGCGGTGATGCGCTGGTTGAGCAGCCGGAGATATTCCTTCCAAAACACGTGCCGCTGGCGCGTGGTGTCGATGGAGACGATGCCGGAGAATTTGTTCAGGACCAGTTTTTCCTCCGCCAGGATCTGCCCCTTCAGGTCGGCCTCCACGCCGGACCAGAAGGTATCCTCGTTCTTTTCGCTGATCTGGAACTGGGTGTTGTCCTGGGTGAGGCTGGCGAGGCCGCCCGGCGAGGCGGGCGAGGCGGCACCGGTGTTGAGCGTCAGGCCGGTGGTGCCGGTGGTGCCGGCGAGATTCTGGCTGGTGGGGCTGAGGCTCACCGTGGAGGAGGAGCTGGAGCTCCGGTTGATCTGCGGATACTCGACGAGGTAGAACTCCGTCCGCGAGCGGCGGATGTAGAGGAAGTTGTCGCGCTGTTCCGCGTACAGGTCGTTGGTTTCGAGCAGGCTGTCGATCAGCTGGTGGAGGGTGCCGCCGTTGAAGCGCAGCAGGACGGCGCCCGCGATCCGCGGATCGACGCTGACATTGAAATGATAGGCCTTGCCCAGAGTGTAGAAGATGGTGGCCACCGCGGCCTTTTCAAAGGTCATGGGCTGGGCGGGCTGTTCCAGGGCGGCGGCG
>CAISJA010000433.1 GCA_903885525.1 uncultured Opitutaceae bacterium | reverse complement strand
GAGTTCGCCTATTTCTTCAACGCCTTTGGCACCAAGGTCACGCTCATCGAGATGCTGCCGCAGATCCTGCCGGTGGAGGACGAGGAGGTCTCCCGTCAGCTCCAACGCAGTTTCGACCAGCAGGGAATTGCGATCCGCCCGGGGACCAAGTGCGAAAACATCCGCGTCGGGGCGGACCGTGTGAAGCTGGACCTCGTGAAGGACGGCACTACGGCCGAACTCGAGGTCGAGACCGTGCTCGTGGCCGTCGGCATCACCGCCAACCTCGACGGTCTGTTTTCCGCCAAGGTCCGGGTCGAGACCGACCGCGGCTTCGTCAGGGTGGGCCAGGATTACCAGACCAGCGTGCCCGGCATCTATGCGGCGGGCGACATCCAGGGCCCGCCCTGGCTGGCCCATGTGGCGATGCACCGGGCGATCCACGCGGTGGAAGGCATGTTCGGCCACGCCGCTCCGCCACCGCTCGGGGCGGTCCCCGGCTGCACGTACTGCCAGCCGCAGGTGGCCAGCTTGGGGTTGACCGAGAAGGCCTGCCGGGAACGCGGTCTGGCGTACAAGGTGGGCAAGTTTCCGTTCCTGGCTGTCGGCAAGGCCGTGGCGGCCGGAGAGACGGAGGGCTTTGTCAAGGTGATCGCCGCCGTGCCTTCCGGCCAGATCCTCGGGGTGCACATCCTCGGGAGCGAGGCCACCGAGCTGATCGCCGAATACGGCCTGGCGATGCGGCTGGGGGCCACGGTGGACGACATCCACCGCACCATCCACGCGCACCCGACGCTGTCCGAGGCGCTGGGTGAGGCCGCCCTCGCAACGCGCGGCCTGGCGATCCATCTCTGATTTTGTCTTCCGTCGAGTCAGCCCGCACCCCACCGATCCGTGACCCCAGGAAAATACGATCTCGTTATCCTCGCCGCCGGTCTGGGCAGCCGATTTGGCGGACTGAAACAGGTGCAGCCGGTCGGGCCGGCGGACGAACTCATCATCGAATATTCCGCCTTCGACGCCCGGCGGGCGGGCTTTGGGCGGATCGTGCTGGTGATCCGGCGCGAGCTGGAGGCGGATTTCCGCGCCGGCATCGGCGCACGGCTGGCCCGGCGGATGCCGGTGGAGTACGTCTTTCAGGAGGTGGATGATCTCCCGGCCGGCGCGGTCGCCCCGCCTGGCCGCGACAAGCCCTGGGGCACCGGGCACGCCGTGTGGGCCGCCCGGCAGGCGGTGCAGGCTCCTTTCGCCGTCATCAATGCGGATGATTTTTATGGCGCGGCCGGGTATGCCGGCCTGGCCGGGCATTTCGCCCGTTCGACGGGCTACGCCATGATCGGGTATCCCCTGCGGCAGACGCTTTCCGAACATGGCACCGTCAGCCGTGGCCTCTGCTCCACGGACGCCGCCGGCCGGTTGCAGCGGATCACGGAGATCACGAAGATCGAACCGGTGGCCGGCGGGGCGCGCGCGGCGGATGCCGCCGGCCGGGTGCGAACACTCACCGGGGAAGAAATCGTCTCGATGAATTTCTGGGGGTTCACCCCGGCCGTCTTCGGCCAGCTCGAAAAACTTTTCGCCGGGTTTCTGGCGCGGAGCGGCGCTGATCCCAAGGCCGAGTTCTACCTGCCGACGGCGCTGAGCGCGCTCAACGAGCAGGGCGAGGCCACGATTGCCTTGCTGCGCAGCGCCGACGAGTGGTTCGGCCTCACCTACCGCGAGGACATCCCGGCCGCACGCTCGGTAATCAGCCGGCTGATCGCGGCCGGGCGTTATCCCGCCCCACTCTGGCCCGGCCCGGCTGCGCCGGGTTCACCCGGCTAGGGGCGGGCCGAACCCATTACCGCGAGCCGGGTCCGCAGCTCGCGCTCCGGCTCCTCGTGCCGTTGGGCGACGGCCAGGGTGAGGGCGGCTTCCAGCCAGGGCCGCGCTTCGGTCTGGCGGCCAAGCTGGCAAAGCGCCTGTCCGAGCAAAATGCGCACCACCATCCAGTCGGGCTTCCGGGCGGCGCAAAACTCCAGGTGGGGTAGGGCCTCGGCCGCCCGTCCCTCCCGCAGCAGGGCCTGCGCGAGTGAAAACCGGAACAGTTCATGCTCCGGCTGGCTGGCGGCCAGTTGGCGGAAACGCGCGACGCTCATAGCAGCCCCAGGTCGATGACCACCGCGGTGGCGTTGTCCATGCCGCCGCCTTGGTTGGCCCGGGCGACCAGGTGCTGGCACAGGTCGGCCGGTTCGGCCTGCTCCCCCAACAACTGGCCGATTTCCGGCAGCGGCAGGGCGCGCGTGACGCCATCCGAGCAGAGCAGGTAGCGGTCGCCGACCTGCACCAGCTGGGCGGTGATGTCACCGAGAAGGGGAGGCGGCTGGCCGATGCAGCGGGTCAGGGCGCTCCGGTTCCGCGGGAAGTTGTCCACGGTCTCGCCCCGGGCGAGGCGCTGCCGGATTTCATTGCCGACATTGTGATCGAGGGTGAGCGCCGCCAGTTTCCCGTCGCGCCACCGGAACAGGGACGAGTCGCCCACATGCAGGACTACCATCCGGCCGCCGGTGAAATGGGTCGCGGTCAGGGTGCTGCCGATCCCGTGGGCTGGGCTGAGGGTGCGGCCCAATTCATGCACCACCCGGTTCACCTCCGCGAGGCAGGCCTGATAGTCGCCCAAGGACTGGGGGGGGGTGACGGTGGAACCACCCCGCCAGCGTGTCCACCGCCGCCCGGCTGGCCTGCGCCCCGGCGGGCAGTCCGCCAATCCCGTCCGCCACGGCGTAGAGCCGCAGGGCATCGTCACACAGCAGGCTGTCCTCGTTTTCAGGACGGACCAGGCCGATGTCGGAGAATGCGGCGGTGCGCAAAGTCATGCGAGTGAAACCTTGCCGACGCGCCTGTTCAAGGGAAAGGCTGAAAAACAGTTTCGCGATCCGCCCGGGTCATCCGTTGGCAGCGGGGCGTGGGCAGGCAGGCAATAAAGTCGCGGCCGTACGGCTTGGTCAGCACGCGCGGGTCGAGGAGCGTGACGACCCCCCGGTCGGTGCGGCTGCGGATGAGCCGCCCGAGGCCTTGGCGGAAGCGCCCGAGCGCCTCCGGGAGCATGAAGTCGGCGAAGGGGTTGCCCCCTTCCGATTCGATCCATTCCGCGCGCGCCTGCTTCACGGGATGGTGCGGGGGCTCGAAGGGCAGCCGGGTGATGATCACCTGGGAAAGGGCCGGGCCGGGAATATCGATGCCGGTCCAGAAACTCTCGGTGCCGAACAGCACCCCGTTGCCCGCCTGGCGCAGCTGCTCCGCGAGCAGCGAACGGGATGAGCCGGCCTGCTGGCGCAGGAAGACGCGGCCGGCGGCGGCATAGGCCGGGCCGAGCGTGGCCGCGACCGTGCTGAGATCCCGGTGGCTGGTGAACAGCACGAGCGATCCGCCGGGAACCCGCAGCGTACAATAGCGCACGTAGTCGGCCAAGGCGGCGAGATCGAGGCGGCCCTCGGCCGCCGGTTCGGGCATGTCCGCCGCCACGTACACACGCATGTGCCGGGCAAAATCAAAGGGGGATTGCTCCACCAGCATGTCCGCACCGTGCGCCCCGGTGCGCTCGCGGAACGGCCCCATGTCCGGCCCGGTGGCAAGCGTGGCGCTGGTGAGCACGACGGAGGTTTTCCGGGTGAAAAGCTGCCGGCGCAAATCCGCGGCCACGTCGAGCGGGGCGGAGCGGAGATGCACGTTGAGGGTGCGGCCGCCGCTCTTTTCCAGCCAATAGACATGTCCCGCGCGGTCCTGGTCGATCCAGGCGGCGACGCTGTTGCGGTAGGCGCTGAGCCGGCGCACCTTGCCGTCCAGCTCGTCCTTGCCCGGCCCGTCGGGCAGTCCGGCGCTGACACGGTCGAGCTCGCTGAGCAGCGTCTGCAACGGGCCGTCGAGCATGGGCTCGGCGCAATTCCCGCTCCGGACCCGGGCCACGGTCTCCTGCTGCAGCACCCGTTCGAGCAGGAACGAGAAGAAGAGCCCCGCCTGCTCCTCCGCCAGTGCGACGGCCGCCAGGGCGGAGGTGGCCCGGTATTTCTTCAACAGGCCGCGGTCGCGCTCCGGGTGGTAGAGGGAGTGCAGCAGCCGGTTCAGCCCTGTGTGCGAGAGACCCAGGCCCAGATGCTCGGTGGCGATGTCCGGCACGGTGTGCGCCTCGTCGAGCACCACGAAGTCGTCCAGCCGGAGGACACCCCGGGCCGGATTCTGGCCGTTGGCCCCCTGCAGAGCCATCAGGGTGAAGAGCAGGCTGTGGTTGAGGATGAGGACATTCGCCGCATCGCACCGGGCCTTGGCGCGCAGGTAGAAGCAGCGGCCATCGGTGCAGTTCTTCCGCGAACAGCTGTCCGAGTCGGCGCTGACCGCATCCCGGACTTCGTCGCTCAATCCCGGTTGCAGCTCCTCCAGCAGACCGGTGGGGGTGGCCTCGGCCCAGGCGGCGACCCGCGCCAGCTCGGCCTGGAGCGGCCCGGGGAACAGCTCGTGGCGGTCCTGCTGGGCCCGGGCGAGCCGGGTGGTGCAGAGGTAGTTCCCCTTGCCCATGAGCACGGCGGAGGTGAAACCGCGGTAGGCGGCGAGCTCGGGCTGCGTGTGGAAGAGCTCGCGGCACTTCGGCAGGTCCTTGTCGCGAATCTGCTCCTGCAGCGTCTTGGTGTGGGTGGAGACCACGAGCTGGCGCCGGGTATCGACGGCGTGGATGAGGCCGGGCAGCAGGTAGGCGAGGGATTTGCCCACCCCCGTGCCGGCCTCGACGAGCAGGTTCGTATCCCCGGACATGGCTGCGGCCACGGCGCGGGCCATCCGCTCCTGCTCCGGGCGGTGCTCCAGGGCGAGGGCCGTGCCCAGCAGGCCGCCCTCGGCAAAGATGGCGTACCCGAGCTCATTCACGCGCGAGACTGGAGGCCCCCCGCCCTCGTTGAGGCTGATCATCGGTCCCACTGAGCCACGGGGCCGTGGCGGCGCAATTGTATTTGCGGGCCGGCGGGGCGGTGGAACACCCTTGCTCCATGCCCCGACCTGCCACCAATTCCGACTGGACCCAAGATTTGGAGCGTTTCCTGCGCAGCCAGCCCGGGATCGCCGCCTTGCGGGTGAACGAGACGGAGCGCACCGTGTCCGTCGCCACGCTCGGCCAGGTGGATGCCGACGCCCTGGAACGGCACATCGGCGAGGTGCTGCTCGCGATCGAGCAGCGGCTGGGGCCGGGCGGCGGGCTGGAGGGTTTCAAGCGCGGGGGCTACACCGCCAAGCGGGCGGGCGGGGTCACCACCTTGGAGCGGGAGTCCTGCGCCACCGCACCGAAATTTTGGCACTGGCGGGAATTTGCCCTGCCGGAGGAGACGGCGGAAACGCCCGAGGTGGCCGCGCCGGAATGGAAGCTGCTCGCGCTGCTGGCCTCGGCCTGTGGCGGTGCCGCCCTGGCGGCCTGGGTGTCTTCCCGCCTGGGGGCGCCGGCCTGGGCGGTCACATCCCTGTATGTGGTCGCCCTGCTCGCCGGGGGATGGGATGCGGCGGCCGACACCTGGAAAAACCTCCGCGCCCGGAAGCTCGACATCCACTTCCTCATGCTGGCGGTGGCGCTCGGCGCCGTGCTGGTGGGCGCATGGGGTGAGGCGGCCCTCCTGCTGTTCCTTTTCTCCGCCTCAGGAGCCATGGAGGAATTTGCCCTCGACCGCACGCACCGCGAGGTCTCCTCGCTGCTGCACTCCGCCCCTAAACGGGCCACCGTGGTCGAGCCCGACGGCGGGCAGCGGATCGTGCGGGTGGACGCCCTGCAGGTAGGCGACCGGCTGGCGGTCAAGCCCGGCGAGATGTTCGCTGCCGACGGCGATGTCGTCCTGGGCGAAACCGCCAGCG
>CAISJA010000432.1 GCA_903885525.1 uncultured Opitutaceae bacterium | reverse complement strand
CTGCCCTATGCGCTGCCGGGCATCCTGACCTCCTCGGTGCTCTCCATCGCCCGCGTCGCGGGGGAGACCGCCCCGATCATGTTCACCGCCGCCTTCGTCGTCCGCGACGAGTTGCCCTGGCAGGTGCAGCGGGCCACGGATTTTCTTTTCCAGGGCGTCATGGCCCTCCCCTACCACATCTACGTGGTCGCCTCCAAAATCCCGCAGAACGAATACACGCGGGACGTGCAGTATGGGACTGCGTTTGTCTTCCTCTTCATCGTCGCGGCCATCGCCCTCACGGCGGTCGTGCTCCGCGTCCGCCTGCGGCAAAAATACAAATGGTAACCACCCTCATGTCTGAGCGCCCCGTTTCCCCTGTTTCCGTCCCGGTCCCCACCATTCTGACCGCGCCAGCCGTTGCGGCACCCGCCGCCCCGGCGGCCCCGGCCGCCCGCGCCGTCATCGAAATCGACGACGTGGATTTCCACTACGGGGCGGCGAAGGCCCTGCACGACATCTCGCTGAACATCCCGGAACGGCAGGTCACCGCCTTCATCGGACCGTCCGGCTGCGGCAAGAGCACGCTCCTGCGCTGCCTGAACCGGATGAACGACCTCGTCGAGGGGGCGCGCGTCAGCGACGGCCAGATCCGGATCGACGGGGTGGACATCCACGACCGGCGCGTCGACGTGATCGAGCTCCGCAAGCGCGTCGGCATGGTCTTCCAGAAGTCCAACCCCTTCCCCAAATCCATCTACGACAATATCGCCTACGGGCTCCGGATCCAGGGGGTGCGGCAGAAATCGCGCCTCGACGAGGTGGTGGAAAAGAGCCTGCTCGGCGCGGCCCTCTGGAGCGAGGTGAAGGACCGGCTGCACCAGAGCGCGCTCGGCCTGTCCGGCGGGCAGCAGCAGCGGCTCTGCATCGCCCGCACCATTGCGGTCGAGCCCGAAATCATCCTGATGGACGAGCCCTGTTCGGCCCTCGATCCCATCGCCACGGCCAAGGTGGAGGAGCTGATCCATGAGCTGAAGAAGCAGTACACCGTCGTGATCGTGACCCACAACATGCAGCAGGCCGCCCGCGTTTCCGACCGCACCGCCTTCTTCTACCTCGGGCGCCTGGTGGAATATGCCGACACCCGCACCATCTTTATGAAACCTTCCAACCCCCAGACCGAGGCCTACGTCTCCGGACGGTTCGGCTGAGACGAGTCTTGCCGCGGCGGGGAGCGGCGGGCGAGCATCACGCCGACGTCCTCCACCTGCCACCCGCACCCACCACCCCTTCCTCCATGAAACGATTTTTCGACGCCGAACTTGAAGCCCTGCGCGCCAACCTGCTCCAGATGGGGGCCCGCGCCATCGATAATACCCGGCTCGCCCTGCGGGCGCTGACGGAGAGTGATCTCGCCCTGGCGGACCAGGTCATCGCCGCCGACGACGAGATCGACCGCTTCGAGGTGCAGATCGACGACCAGGCGATCAGCTACATGACGCTGCGCGGCCCGGTGGCCTCCGAGCTCCGCCTGGTGGTGGTCGGGATGAAGGCCAGCCACGATCTCGAGCGGGTGGGGGACGAGGCCACGAGCATTGCGCGCCGGGTCCGCCGCCTGGCCATCGAGCCGCCGATTGAGCTCTACGCCGACATTCCCCGGATGGCTTCGATCGCGCTGGAGATGGTCCGCGATGCCCTCGACTGCTTCGTGCAGGAGGATGAGCACCGGGCGCTGTCCGTCATCCGCCGCGACCCTGAGGTGGATAATCTCAACCGGCTGATCTACCGCCGGCTCACCAGCTACATGATCGAGAAGCCCGAGACCATCGCGCGCGCCCTCGAGCTGATGTTCATCTCCAAGTCCATCGAGCGCATTGCCGACCACGCGGTCAACATCGCGGAGGAGATGATCTATCTCGCGAAGGGCAAGGATGTGCGGCACAGCGAGGCGATCCTCCTCGAGCCGCCGGCGGCCGGGACGCTGGATCCAGCCTGAGGGGGAGGCTGTAGAACGCCGGCTATACGTCGAGGTCGGCGCCAACTAGAACCCGTGTCCGCTTTG
>CAISJA010000431.1 GCA_903885525.1 uncultured Opitutaceae bacterium | reverse complement strand
TCCCGTGGGCGAAGGCGGCATCGGCGTAATCCCAGCGGGTCGCGAGCTCCTTCATCGCGATCCGGTTCGGCGCGTCGCCGTAAACCTTGTTTGTGCTCAGGTACATGAACGGCGCCTCCGGGCAGGCCTGGCGGGCGGCCTCGAGCAGGTTGAGCGTGCCGACGGCGTTGGTGTCGAAGTCGTCGAAAGGGATGGCGGCGGCGCGGTCGTGTGAGGGCTGCGCGGCGGTGTGCACGATGGCGGCGGGCCGGAGCTGCCGCACCAGGGCGAGCACGCCCGTGCGGTCGCGGATGTCGAGTTCGTGATGGTGGAAGCCCTTCAGCTCGGTCGTGAGGCGCTGCTGGTTCCAGCGCGTGTCGCCCTGCGGGCCGAAGAAGACGGCGCGCTGGTTGTTATCCAGGCCGTGGATCTCATAGCCCTGGGCGGCAAAATAGACGCAGACTTCCGAGCCGATAAGGCCGGAGGAACCGGTGACGAGAAGCTTCTTGGTCATGCGAAAGCGCCACTCAAGGGGGAATATCCGGGCGAATCAACTCCATTGGCTGGGGATAAAAGCCTAGGAGGCGATCGTGGCCGGTCCGGAATGGTGGCGGATCAAAACGTGGCGGTGAGGGACAGCGAATAGGTGCGGCCGCGCCAGTCGCCGTAGGGCTGGATACCGGAGCCGGAGCCTTCGTTGGCGTACTTGGGATAGGGGGCGTTGAACACGTTGTTCACCCGGAGCTGGGCGCGGAGGCCGTAGCGGTGGGGGTCGAACGGCAGCCAGCGGGTGAGATCACATTGGGCATAGGCATCGACCTGCCAAAAGGGGCGGATGCGGTCGGAACCCTGGCTGGCCCATTCGCCTGCGGGCAGAATGCGGGAGAAGAAATAATGACTGTCGACGCCGAAACCGGCACGGCGGCCATTCCAGGCGGCACCGAGGTTGGCCCGGTATTTGATAATGGAGGAGGCGAGGGTGTCCGGCTGGGCCAGTTCATCCACGACCGGGGAAGCAGGCAGAATCTGGCGGGTGTAGGTTTGATACCAGAGCAGCCGGGCGTTCAGGTCGAGGGTGCCACCGAGGCATTCCGTCCAGGAATAGCCGGAGGTGGCGGTCCAATTTTGCGAATGGCGCCAGTCGGTATTGATCGCGCCGGTCAGGACACTGGTGATGAGGCCGGCGCCGCCGGGGTCGCCGGGCCGGGCGACGGCGCGCTGGACGCGAGCGGGCAGAATGGCTTCGAGGTTTGCGACATCCTGCGCGGCGAGCACGACCACTTCATTGGTTTTGCGGGTGTCGTTGAAATCGAGGGCGACGCGGAAACGATGGACCTTGCCGCGCTGGTAGATGAGTCCGACTGTCTGGGTGAGGGATTCCTCCGGGGAGAGGGCGGGGGCATAGTCCTCGTTGACCTGTACGGCGTAGTCCTGCTGGCGCCGGGGATCGAAGAGGGTCTGCCGGAGAGCCCCGCCGCCACCGCCGCCGGTGGTGCGCGGCAGACTCATTTGCGGGGTGGGGATGCGACTGGAGGCGGTGAAGGAAGCCCGGAACGAGACTCCCGCCACGGTATCCAGCTTGAACGCGACGGTGGGGGCCAGGTTGGATTCCTTCGAGCTGGCGGCGGCGACATAGCGCAGGGCGAGGTCGGCTTCGAGCTGGTGGATCCAAGCCGGCAGCCACCGGGTTGGCAGGAGCGGCCCCTGCAGTTCAGAGAAGACGCTGTAGCGCTGCAGGGTGCGCCCTGTCCAAGGCTGCGGATCGGCGGCCGGGGTGCCGTCGGCGTAGCGGAGCTCCTGGGTGTAAGGGGCGAGGCGGCCGAACCGATAATCCGCTCCGATGTTCAGCACCCCGGGGCCGGTGGGCAGCGGGAGGGATTGGTTGGTGATCCGGGCGGCACCGTCCAGGGTCTCGTAGTCGCCGAGGGTGACAAACCTGCCCCGGCCGCCGAGGTAAATGAGGGCCCGGTCGTAAAAGGCGGCCGGCGGGCCGTAGACCTGGGTATCGCGCAGAGGATTGTACAGGCCGGTGTCGACAAGCTGCTGCCAGCGGAGGGCATCGACGCCGGAGAGTCCGCGGTACGAGACCACGTTGCGGGCAAACTGGCCGTCGAAGGTAAGGTGCCAATCGGAGGGCAGCTTGAACAGCGCACCAAACACCGCGGAGGTGAAATCGATGTGCGCTTCGCTGTAGCCGTCGCCGAGGGCCGGGGCGGTTTCGTTGAGGGACACCCGGACATCCTGGCCGAAGGGGTTGAGCGGGTTGCCGGCCCGGAGGGTCAGGTCGCCGCGGAGGACATCGAGACCGCGGTTGATGACCGTCCGGGAGGAAACAGCATCGAAGCCGAGCTGCAGCCAGGGTCGGTAGTCGTACACGACGGAGCCGGCCCAAGCCTGGCGCCGCTGGCGGAGGCCGTAGGGATAATCGAGACTGTCCGGTGAGATGGACAGGGAGCCGGGGGAATCAAACAGGTCCAGGCTGCGCAGGCCGGCGCGTCCGGTGAAGGCGCCGAGGCTGTTGGCACCTTCCGCGCCAGGGGCGACGGAGGTGACGCTGGAGGTGCCGGGGCCGAAGAGCGGAGAACCGTTGGCGCTGCGGAGATTGGGGGTGGCGCGATACACCGAGGCATCGGGGGCGAAAGGGGTGGCACTCCTGCCTTGGTGGTAACCGAGCTCCATTTCGGTGGGCGGTTCGGTGTGGGTGAAGTAGGCGCTAAGGCGGAGGTGCAGGCGACCGTCCAGGAGAGCGTGGGCGTGCAGCAGGGCGAGGGAGGACTGCGGCGCGTCGTAGCGGTGCACGGCGTTCGTGTAGGTGGTGGTGATTTCAGAGGCATTGGTGTCAGCCTCGGGGCGGAGCACGATATTGACGACACCGCCGACGGCATTGCCCGTGTAGAGGGAGGAGGCGGAGACCGGCAACACCTCGACCTGCTGCACCAAGCTGAGGGGGATGAGGTTGACGTCCGGGGAAAAGGACGAGGAGCCGGTGGTGAGGAGTTCCGGCAGGCGGCGGCCGTTGACGAGTATCACGGTTTCGTCCGCGCCGTAGCCGCGGAGATTGAGGTTGGTGCTGCCGGTGAGAAACTGGGCCGGCGACGTGCCGGAGCCGGGCGGGTGGGTAGCGGCGTCGCTTTCCAACAACTCTCGCTGGAGAAAGTCGTTCAGGTCGACCACGCCGCTGCGGGTCAGCTGGTCGCGGTCGTAGATCGTATAGGGAAGGGCGCCGTTCTCCGAGCGGGGCAGGTCGAGATTGCCGGCGGCCCGCAGGGGGGTCTCCAGCATCTGACTGTGCTCGAACGGCCGCTGGCTGGCGGAACGGCTGGAGACGATGTAGGGGTCGAGCCGGGTCAGGTCGTCGGCCAACTGCATGGTCAGCGGCTCAAGCTGGCTCTGGCGGCCGGCGGTCACGGCGATCTCCGTGAGCTGAAGCGGGCGGTAGCCCGGGCCTACGGCCAAGACCGTGACCGTGCCCGGGGGCACGCCGCCGAGGGTGAAGGCACCGTGGCGGTCCGTAGTCACGTTTTGCAGGCTCCCGGCAAGACGGACGGTCAGTCCTTGCAGCGGGGTGCCATCCGGGGCGCGCAGGCGGCCGTAGATCGATCCGAGGCGAAGCTGGTCCGCGGCGACAATGAATTTGCCATTGCTGCTGCGGCGGGCGGAAAACCCCGTGCCGAGCAGGAGCCGGCTGATCGCGTCCGCCGGTTCCCGCGGACCGGAAACCTCGGTGGAGCGGACGTGGTCGAGCTCATCGTAGGGGAAGAGTACCTCAATGCCGGTCTGCTGGGAAAACTCCAAGAGGGCGCGGGCGGCGGACTGGGCCGGCAGGTTGAACGGCAACAATTCGGCCTGGGCCGCCAAGCCGAGCCAGAACAGCCAGAACAGCCAGAGAGCAACCAGGCTGCGGGACCGGAGAAAGCGTGGGGTCGGTGGAGGAAGCGGTGAATGGGTCATGCCGGCTGGGAGGAAGGTGCCATATCACTGCTCCGAGCGCAGAGTGACCTGCACCGTGCCGCTCAGGTCGCGGGTGGCCCGCACCGGCAAAACCTCCTCGAGGGCGGCGAGGAATCCGTCGACATCGTCGAGGCTGTAGCGGCCGCCGATGCGCAACTCGCTGGCGGCAGGCGAGACGATGAAGCCACGGCCATGATACCGGGCAAAGCGGTCCAGGGCCTCGCGCAGCGGCGTGCCGGCAAAGACCGCCTGACCCTGGCGCCAGGCCAACAACCCTGCCAGAGTTTCAGGCGGGAGCGCCTGCACGGAAGCATCCCCGGCAGAGGCCGCAAGATGGTCGCCGGCGCGGAGCACCAAGGGCGCTCCGGTGGTGCCGCCGGGCCGGACCTGCACGGTGCCTTCATCCACCGTGACATCGAGACGGCCGGGGTTTTCGGTGCACACATCGAACCGCGTGCCGGTGACACGCACGGAGCCGGCAGGGGTTTCCACGAGGAAGGGGCGGGAGGCATCCTTCGCCACGGTGAAAAAGGCCTCGCCGCTGGCGAGACGGACCTGCCGGACATCCCGGTCGAGGTGAAGGTGGAGGCTGGTCTGGGCGTTGAGTTCGACAAGGGTGCCATCGGCCAGGCTGAGCGTGCGCCGCTGGGCGACAGGGGTAAGAAAATCGGCCTCCTGCACCGGGGTACGACCGAGCCAGAGGACCAATGCGACTGCCGCGGCCGAGGTCAGCAAAGCTCCGGCCAATATCGGCCGGAGCAACCAGGGTTTCGGCCGGGCAGATTCCACTATGGGCCGGGGATCCGCCGCACTCTCCCTGATGCCTGTAGAACGCCGGCTATACGTCGAGGTCGGCGCCAACTAGAACCCGTGTCCGCTTTG
>CAISJA010000430.1 GCA_903885525.1 uncultured Opitutaceae bacterium | reverse complement strand
CTGAGCCCGGTGCCGCTGCGGGTGGTCGCCTTCAAGCTGACGCACGGCGCCGGTCCGGGCGAGGCGGCGGCGGCGGTGCAGGCGCTGTTCGCACGCTCGGGGGCGGACTTCGTGGTGCAGAACGACAGTGCCGCGGCACCACCGGCGGGCGACCTGCCCGCGGACCTTTACCGGCGCGAGGGCGGCCCGGCGGTCCGGTGCGCCGGCCGCGCCGAGCTGGTGCGGACCCTGGAACAGATGCTGGTCAACGCGGGCCCGGCAGGCTAGATCCAACCCATGCTGCTCTGCCTCGACATCGGCAACACCCAGATCCACGGCGGCGTCTTTGCCGGCGACACCCTCTGCGCGCAGTTCCGCAAGACCACGCACCCCCTCGGGTCGTCCGACGAGCTGGGGGTGTTTTTCTCCGCAGTGCTGCGGGAAAACGGTTGCGAGCCGCGATCCATCCGGCGGGTGGCGATCTGTGCGGTGGTGCCGCCGGCGTTGTACGCCCTGCGCGGGGCGAGCCTGAAATATTTCCGCAGCGAGCCCTTCGTGCTGCAGGCGGGGGTGAAAACCGGCCTGAAGGTGCGCTACCGCAATCCGCACGAGGTCGGCGCCGACCGCATCGCCAACGCCATCGCCGTCACCCAGCGGCACCCGGGGCGCGACGCGCTCATCATTGATTGCGGGACGGCGACCACCTTCGATGTGCTCACCGCCGGCGGGGAATATCTGGGCGGCGCCATCCTGCCGGGCCTGGGGATTTCCGCGGAAATGCTGGCCAGCCGCACGGCGCGGCTGCCCGCGGTGGAAATTACCCGGCCGGAGTCGGCGCTGGGCCGGACGACGGTCGAAAGCATCCAGTCCGGGCTGTACCACGGGCATGCCGGGGCCCTGCGGCACCTGAGCGACATCCTCACCCGCGAGGCTTTTGCCGGCGCGAAGCCGCTCCTCGTCGGCACGGGGGGCTTTTCCCGCATGTTCGAGTCCGAGGGGCTGTTTGACGAGGTGGTGCCTGAGCTGGTGCTGTGGGGCCTCCGGCGGGCGGAGGAGCTGAACCGCGAGCCGGCCGGCGAGGGCCGCTGATTGTTTCCATGCGCCTGACCCTGCTCAAATCCAAGTTGCACAGCGCCACGGTGACCGCGGCCGACCTGCATTACGAGGGCTCGATCGCCATCGACCCGGCGCTCTGCCGCCGGGCCCGGCTGCGCGAATTTGAGCGCGTCGATGTGTACAACTGCCACAACGGCGCGCGGTTTTCGACCTACGTGATCCTGGGTTCCCGGCCCGGCGAGATCATGCTGAACGGTGCCGCCGCGCGGATGGTGCAGCCCGGCGACCGGATCATCGTGGCGGCCTATGCCGAGTTCACCCCGGCCGAGGCCAGGCGGCACCGGCCGGCCGTCGTGCTGCTCGATGCCCAAAACCGGCCGTTGCGGCGGAAGCGGCCGGCCCGGAAATAGGGCGGCGCCCTTGGCCCAAATAAGCACTTGCCTGCGGCGGTGACTTGCCGCGTGTTGCAGGGGAGATATCACCCCATGCGCGACTGGCTCAACAAAGTCTGGCAGAAGCTCGCCCCCGGCCGGGCCGCCCCCGGGGCGGGTGCGACCGGGGCGCGGGGCGAGAAGGCGGCGGCGGAGTTCCTGGCCCACCGCCACCAGTTCCGGATCCTCACCCGCAACTGGCGCGATCCCCGCGATCGCCGCGATGAGATCGACCTGGTGGCCCGCGACGGCGAGGTGCTGGTCTTCGTGGAGGTCAAGACACGGACGGAGCACGCGCTGGTGCCGGGGTACCACGCCATCGACGAGCGCAAGCAACGCGCCCTGCGCCGCGCGGTGCATGCCTACCTCACCGCCCTGCCCGAGCCGCCGCTGACTTTCCGCTTCGACGTGGTGGAGGTGCAGCTGGGCGAGTGCCTGCCCCCCCAGTGCCTCCATTTTGAAAACATTCCGCTCTTTCCGAACGGCTACCACCTGGCCCGGCAGACCGGCGCCCTTGCCCAAGTCTCGCGCGGGAGCGGCGGGAGCGGCGGGAGGTGAGCGGGGCGGCCCGGGCGCGGCACCTCGCACGGACGGGGATTGAACGCGGAAAGCGGGGCGCGCTCCGCCGGGAGACGAACCGGCCTGCGGCACGACATGGCGCGACGAGCCGCACTCCGGTCCGGACCGGGCGTATCCTCCCGCCCGGCCAAGGAGCGAAGGGGTTGGATCCGCTGCCAGGGCAAAATAGGGGTTGCGCGGTTCCCAGACCGGGCGGAAATTGCCCGTCCATGGCCGACCACGAACGCCACCCGTTTCTGCATGGTCTCAGCAAGCACCGCGGCGCTCCGCCCACGGTGCTCGTCATCTTCGGCGCGTCCGGCGATCTGACCGCGCGCAAGCTCATCCCGGCCATCTACAACCTGGCCCACGACGGCCTGCTGCCCGCCGACTTCCACCTCGTGGGTTTCGGGCGGAAGGAGCTGACCGACGAGCAGTTCCGGGCCGAGGCCGCGGCGGGCGTCCGCCAGTATTCGCGGCGCGAGCCGGCGGCGGATGTCTGGAGACGCCTGGCCGACCGCACCCAGTACCTG
>CAISJA010000429.1 GCA_903885525.1 uncultured Opitutaceae bacterium | reverse complement strand
TCTGCAATGTGGACGGACTCCCCGTCGTCGGTTTCCAGCCCGTGCCCTCCGGCACCACCGGCGTCACCATCGCACAGAACGGGCAGGTCTCCGTCCAGTCCGCCGCCGGCGTCACCAGCTACCGGCTGACCCTGAGCCGCTTTGCCAATCCCGCCGGGCTCCGGTCGATGGGCGGCAACGTTTACGAGGAAACCCCGGCTTCCGGCACGCCGGAAACCGGCAACCCCGGGGAGGCCGGTTTCGGCACCACCATCCAGGGATATATCGAGACCTCCAACGTCAATATCGTGGAGGAAATGGTCAACCTCATCACCGCCCAGCGCGCCTACGAGATCAACTCCAAGTCCATCCAGACCTCGGACGAGATGCTGCAGAACGTCGCCCAAATGAAGCGCTGATCCGCCATGCACTCCCTCCGCCCTGTCACCGCCCTCCTTTGGCTCGCCAGCTCACTGGCGTATCTGTCCGGACCTTCGCCCACCCGGGGCGCACCGGCCGCCTTGCTCGCTGCGACCGCGGCCGCCCTGCCGCCAGGTGCGCCGGAGCCCGCCGCGGACGGGGTCGCCGCCGCCGCCCTGGAGTCCGCCCCGCTTGGCGAGGAACAGTTCACCGCTCTCGTGGCCCGCGACTTGTCGGCTCATTTCAACCTGGAGGGCGACCTCCAGCTCGAGCTGCTCCGGCATTGGGAGGCACCGAACCGGGTGGCCCGCCGCTGGTCCGTTTCCATCGTCGAATATCCCCTCGTCCCGTCCTCCGCCATGCAGGTCCGTTGCCGGCTGCACGCCGACGGGGCGGTCGTGGCCGACCAGCCGCTCGTCCTGCGCGCCTCCCTCTGGCGCGAGGCCTGGATCTCCCGCCAGCCGCTCGACAACAACGCCACCTTCGACCCCGCCCTGCTCGATGTCCGGCGCGTCGACTTCTTCCACGAGCGCGATGTCGTGCCGGCCACGGTCGGGGACCGCACCTACATTTTTTCCCGCGCCCTCAGCCCCGGCCGTCTCCTCACCTGGCGCGACATCGGGCGCCGCCCCCTTGTCCGCCGGGGCGAGCTGGTCGAAGTCTCCGTCGCCGAGGGCCAGCTCAGCATTTCCATGAAGGGACTGGCCATGCAGAACGGCGCCCAAGGGGAGGCCGTCCAGGTCCGCAATCTCGAATCCAAGAAAGAATTCACCGCCTTCGTCATCGATGAAAACCGTGTCCAGGTCCGCTTTTAAGTTCCGGGCCGCCATCCCGCTCGCCCTGCTGCTCGCCTTGCCTGCGGCGCGCTCCGAGTCCCTCTGGCCGAATGCCGGCGTCGTCGAGCGCAGCATGTATGCCGACCGCAAGGCCGGCCGCCCCGGTGACATCCTCACCATCGTCGTGGCCGAGTCCATCGCCTCCTCGAACTCGCAAAGCACCAAGACCACCCGCGATTCCTCGATCGCCGACTCTGTCACCAGTTTCATCTTCCCCGGCCTGGGCACGCACAAGGGCGCGCTGCCCAGTCTCGCCCTCTCCGGCAAGGCGGCCTACGACGGTGGCGGCGACATCACCAACACCCAGAGCCTCACCAGCCGCGCCTCCGTCCTGGTCACGGACGTGCTGCCCAACGGCAACCTCGTGATCGAGGGGGTGCGCCGGGTCACCTTCTCGGGCGAGACCCAGTACATGGTGCTGCACGGGCTCGTGCGGTCCGACGACGTGGGCAGCGACAACACCGTCCAGTCCACCAATATCGCCGACGCCCGCATCGAATTCATCTCCGAAGGCCGGCTGACGGACGACCAGAAACGCGGCTGGCTGGCCGGCGCCTACGAAAAACTCCGCCTCTTTTGACCCGACCGCCCGACGCCCCGCTGCAGACCTGAAGGATCATCCATGCACCCCCCAGCAACGCCGCCTCGTTTTTCCGCCCCGGACTTCCCCGGGCGCGCGGCCGGCCGGTGGGCGGCGGGCGTCCCCCGGTCTGGCCGGGTGGCAGTTTCCCCGGCTGTTCGCCTTTGCCTTCTCCTGTTCGCCCTGGCCTCGCTTCCGCCGTTCAGCCCCTCCGCGGCCGCCGCCCGGGTCAAGGATCTCACGATCGTCGAGGGCGGACGCGACAATCAGCTGGTGGGCTACGGCCTCGTCGTCGGCCTGGCGGGCGATGGCGACAGCAATGCCGCCTCCACCCTGCACAGCATCGCGAACACCCTGCAACGCTACGGCATGGCCATTGCCCAGACCGACATCAAATCGAAGAATGTGGCCGCCGTCATGATCACGGCCGACATTGCGGCCTTCCTCAAGCCCGGCTCGCGGATCGACATCGTCGTCTCCTCGATCGGGGATGCCAAGACCCTCCAGGGCGGCGTGCTGCTCCAGGCCCCGCTTCTCGGCGCTGACGGCCGCGTCTACGCCGTGGCGCAGGGCCCCATCGCCATCGGCGGCTTCCTGGGCGGGGCCGGCGGGGCCGGTGGCGCCACGGTCCAGAAGAACCATCCGACCGTCGGGTCCGTCAGCAACGGTGCCATCGTCGAGCGCGAGATTCCCTCCCTCTTCGTCCACGATCAGAGCCTGCGGCTGCTGCTGCATAATCCCGATTTCACCTCCGCCGCCCGCATGGCCGACGCTATCAACACACGCTGGCCGGGGCTCTCCCAGGCGCGCGACGCCGCGACGGTGGACGTGCGGGTGCCGCCCGAATACCGTTCCCGCGATGTCGCCTTTCTGGCCGAGCTCGGGACCGTCGAGGTCCAGCCCGACACCCTCGCCCGCATCGTCATCAACGAACGCACCGGCACCATCGTCGCGACCTCCACCGTGCGCATCTCGCATGTCGCCATCGCCCACGGCGCCCTCACCATCACCGTCACCAATAACCTCGCCGTCAGCCAGCCGAACTCCTTCAACAACTCCGGCACCACCCAGGTCACCCCCAGCACGCAGACCGCCGTCAACGAGACCAAGGGCGGCTTCACCGTGCTCGATGAGCCGCCCTCGATCGAGCGGCTGGCCGCCGCCCTCAATGCCCTCGGGGTCTCCACCCGCGACATGATGGCCATCTTCCAGTCCCTGAAACGCTCCGGCGCCCTCCAGGCCGAACTGATTATCAACTGAACATGACCGTCTCCGACGCCAGTTCCGTCACCGCCCCCACCGCCGCCTTCGCGGCCTGGCAGGCCCGCCAGCTGGGCGCCACCACGGCCGGGGCCGGCCTGCCGCGGAATCTCAGCAGCCTGCCCCAGGCCGATCAGGTCAAGGCCGTCTCCACCCAGTTCGAGGCCATTCTCCTCCGCCAATTCCTGCAGGAAAGCATCGGCAACATCATGGGGGGAGACAAGGGCGGCCCGACCGGCAACGTCTATGGCTATCTCCTGACCGACACGCTGGCGGCCAAGATTTCCGAAGGCGGCGGCCTCGGCCTGTCCAAGATCCTGCAGCAGCAGCTCACTCCGCACGACACCGCGGCCACCACCCCGGCCACCACCACTCCTCCACCGCACCCCACTCCATGAATTCCGCCTGGAACAGCATCGCAGAATGCCTCCGGACCGAGATCGCCGGATACGGCGGCCTGCTCGCCCGCTTCGAGCAGCAGCAGCAGGCGCTCTTCTCCCGTGATCCCGATGCTGTGCTCCGGCTCAGCACGGAGATCGAGTCGCAGGTCCGCACCCTCCATGAACAGCGGCGGAACCGCGAGGCCCTTGTGGCGGCCCACGCCACCGGAAACGGCCAGCCGGCCACCGCGACCCTCGCTTCCCTGCTCCCGGTCTTTCCCGCCGAAGTTCGTCCCTTGCTCGAAGCCCTGATCCGCGAAGTCAACGTCCTGATCCATCGCGTCCGCCGCACTTCGCGCCAAAACCACACGCTGCTGGCGCGCACCGTCGACCAGCACCAGCAGCTGCTCCGGCAGCTCCGGCCCGATACCTTCACCCAGACCTATGCCCCGAACGGGCGGGTCTCGATCACCTCCAACGCCCGCCCGGCCCCGTCGCTGCGCGCGGCCGGCTGACCTGCCTGCCTGCCATGTCCGGCCTCTACAGCACTCTCGGAGCCTCCGTTTCGGCGCTCGATGCCCAGAGCATAGCCATCGATGTCGCCGGGAAGAACCTCGCGAACGTCAACAATCCGAACTACGCCCGCCAGTCGGTCATCTTCGGCGACCGCGGCACCGTCGTCACGGCCGATGGCGCGCAGTCGCTCGGCCTGGAAGCCCTCGGCGTCCAGCAAATGCGCGATGCCCTGCTGGACAAACAGGTGGTGCGCGAGACCTCAGTCACCGCCGGCCTGACCGCCCAGCAGGAAGCCTACCAGCGCACCCAGACCAGTCTCGGTCAGACGATCAACAGCACCGGCTCCACCAGCTCGCCGACCAGCTCCTCCACCGGGCTCAACGCCGCCCTCAGCAAATTCTTCGGCTCCTTCCAGACCCTGGCGGCGAACCCGACGGATACGGGCGTCCGCCAGACCCTTCTGCAGAACGCGGCGAGCCTCGCCGACCAGCTCCAGCAAACCGACGCCCGTCTCGCGCAGGTCCAGTCCGACCTGACCGACTCGGCCACGGCGGATGTGCAGACCGCCAATGCCACGCTCACTCAGATCGCCAATCTGAACACCCAGATTGACCGCGCGGAGATCGGCCATCCCGGATCGGCGGTCGATTTACGCGACCTGCGCCAGGCCGCCCTGGAGTCGCTGGCCAAGCAGCTCCCCATCGACACCGTCAGCACCGCCTCCGGCACCATCCAGGTCGTGATGAAGGATGCCGCCAACGCCACCGTCGTGCTCGTGGACGACACCAAGGTGCAGGGGACGGTGGCGCTCTCCGGCGGATCCGTCACCGCCGGCTCTCCCGCCACCACCGTGGTCGGCAACGGCGGCACCATCATGGGTGCCCTCACCGCCCGCGACGGCGCCATCCAGAACCTCCGCAGCAATCTCGATGCCCTCGCGCAGCAGCTCGTCGCGTCCGTCAACGGCGCATACAATCCTGCGGGCACCACCGGGAAGGACTTTTTCAACCCCAGTGGTGGGAGCGCCGGGACGATCGCGGTCTCCTCCTCCCTGACCGCCGGCAATCTCGTCGCCGGCACGGGCGGGGCCGGCGACAACACCACGGCCCTCGCGGTGGCGGCGGTCGCCACCCGGCAATTCTCCGTCGCCGGGGGCGATGCCATCGACGGGACCATCGGGCAGTTCTACAGCAGCACCACCAGCGGCTTCGGCTCCGCCCTCGCCACTGTCAGCTCCAACGTCACCGACCAGACCAATATCGAAACCATGGTCCGGTCCCAGCGCGACAGCGTCAGCGGGGTCAACCTCGACGAGGAGATGGCCAACCTCGTCAAGTTCCAGCGGGCCTATCAGGCCTCCTCCCGCGTCTTTTCCTTGGTGGACGATTTGTTGGACACGGTGGTCAACAAACTTTGAACCCTGAGCAATCTCCCCTATGCGCATTGCCTCCAACACCCTCGCCGACGGCCTGATCGGCCAGATCCAGAACCTGAGCAGCCAGCAGGCCAACCTCCAGGCCCAGGTGGCCAGCGGCCGCAAGCTGACCAATCCCGCCGACGACCCGGCCGCCATGGGCCGTGTGCTGAACCTGCAGGCCGAGCAGGACCGGCTGGATCAGTACGCCAGCAATGCGGCGCAGGCACTCACAATCAGCCAAGCCTCGTTTTCCGGGATCAATTCGCTCAAGTCCATTTCCGACCGCGCCGCCCAGATCGCCACTTTGGGCAACGGCGCCACCGGTGCCACCTCCAATTCCGCCTATGCTTCCGAGGTCGACCAGCTCATCGAGCAGGCCGTGCAGACCGCCAACAGCAAGCTCGGCAACAATTATCTCTACTCCGGCTCCGCTGTCGACACCGCCCCGATGGCAGTCAGCCGGAACTCCTCCGGCCAGGTCGCTTCGGTCACTTATGCCGGCAATGCCCAGCAGACGGCCATTCCCCTTTCCGACACCTCCAATGTCTCCCCCGGCACCGATCACGCCACCAATACGGGGCTCGGCGATTTCATCAACAATCTGGTGGCACTGCGCGATGCCCTCACCGCCAACACCAGCTCGGCCATCACCGCGGCGGGCACCAGCCTGCAGACCACGGAAAACACCCTCGTCACCTCCCTGGCCGACCAGGGCGCCGTCCAGTCCCGCATCCAGGCCGCCCAGACCCAGCAGAAAACCCTGTCCACCTCCCTGACCACCCTGATCTCTTCCGAGACCGATGCCGACCTCCCCAGCACCGTGGTCAAGCTCACCCAGGCCCAGACCGCTTATCAGGCCGCCCTCCAGTCTGCGGCGAGCATCATGAAGACTTCCCTCATGGACTACCTCAAATAACCCCGTTCCACCCATTTCTTATGAAAGTTCTCCCTGACATCATCCCCGGCGAATACGAAACGCCCGCCGCCAATACCTTTGCACTTCCGCATGGCCTTATCGGCTTCCGGGAGTATACTCGCGCCGAATTGCTCTACATGCCCGACCACCTTCCCTTCCTTTGGATGAAGCTGCACTCGCCCACTGAGTCGGTCCATTTCGTCGTCATCGAGCCGCATGGGCTGATCCCGGGCTATTCCCCCGAGCTCTTCGATGAGGACGCGGCGGGCATGGAACTCGCTGATTCGAGCGAGGCCATGGTGCTGAACATCGTCACCCTCCGGCAGCAGATTCCGATGGACGCCACGGTCAACCTGGTCGGTCCCATCGTGGTCAACCGGCGCACCCGCACCGGACGCCAGCTGGTTATTTCCAACTATTCCCGCTACAGCGCCAACCATCCGCTGGTCGAGAATCACGCTGCCACCGCCCGGGCCACCGCCTGACCGGTCCTACCCGCCATGCTCGTCCTATCCCGAAAAACCAACGAGGCCATCATCATCGGTGATTCCATCGAGATCCGGATCAACCGGATTGACGGGGACATCGTGAAGATCGGCATCATCGCCCCCCGGGAAATTCCCATCTTCCGCAAGGAGGTGCAGACCACCATCGCCGCCACCAACCAGGCCGCCGCCGTCAAGGCCGGTGCCGCCCAGACCCTGCCGGGCCTGCCCAAATTCAAACGCTATCAGCCGGCCCCCACGGGGCCCAGCTCCACCAGCGAAGACAACGCCAAACCCCGCGCCACCGGCTCCGCCGGAACTGCCGCCTAATCCTTCCATCATCCCCCCCATGAGCGTCATTAACACCAACCTGCAGGGCGTGCTCGCCGCCCGGAACCTGGATCAGAACCAGTCGCTGCTGAGCGCGTCCATGAACCGCCTCTCCTCCGGCAGCAAGATCGCCCAGCCTGCGGACGACCCCGCCGGCCTGGCCGTGGCGTCGAAATTCAATGCCCAGACCCTCCGGATCCAGGCGGCCCAGACGAATGTGCAGAACGCCGTCTCCTACGTCCAGACCGCGGACGGCTACCTGAACGGCATGAATTCGATCCTCAACCGCATGTCCCAGTTGAGCGTCATGGCGGGCGACCCGACGAAAAACAGTGCCGACGTCCAGCTCTACCAGCAGGAATTCACCGCCCTGCAGGACCAATTGCGCGGCACGGTCGGCGGCACGACCGCCCAGATCGGCGGCACCGCCGACGTGGCCAATCCGCTCGGGTCTTTCAACGGGGTGAATCTCTTCGGCCCCAATTCCGGCATGACGGTCGCCATCGGGCAGGAGGCCGGCCAGACTATGTCGATCCCGCCGACAGATCTGACCGCAAGCGGCGGTGCCATGAACAGCCTCATCAGCCAGGACAGCGCCGGAGCCTACACGCTGAGTCTCGCCACCCCTGGCGCGCTGGGTACGGTGAACAGCGCGATCCAGCAGATTGCCGGCGCCCGGGCCACGGTCGGTGCCAGCGAGTCCCGGCTCAACCTCGCCTCCACCACCTTGTCGGTGGCCAGCGAGAATCTCAGTGCCGCCGTTTCCCGCATCCAGGACGTGGATGTGGCCCAGGAGTCGACCCAACTGGCCAAGTACAATGTCCTCGTCCAGGCCGGCACCAGCATGCTCTCCCAGGCCAACCAGTCGGCCTCGAGCGTGCTCAAGCTGCTCAACGGCTGAGTGCGGACGGTCAGGCCGGGTCCGGATGCAGGGCCCGGTGGATGCCGCGCGCGAGTTCCTCGTTGGTGAAGGGTTTGGAGATCATCTCGACCTGGCCGATCTGCGCCAGCTTGTCCGGCGAAAGCCGGGAGAAGTAGCCCGACATGATGATCACCGGCAGGTTGGGCGCGATGGCGCGGACCTCGGCCGCCAGCTCGATCCCTTTCATCACCGGCATGGTCTGGTCAGTGAGCAGGAGCGCATATTTGTTTTGCGAACGGCGCAACACTTCCAGGCATTGCCCGGGTGAATCGTAGGTGTCCGCCCGGTAGCCCATTTTCTCCAGGGCCATCTGGGCGAAGCTGCGGACAATGTCCTCGTCGTCCACCACCGCGATCAGCTCACCTCCGCCCCGGGGGGGCAGGGTGCTGCCAGATCGGGTCTCGTCCGTAGTTTCCGGGGCGACCGGCAGATGGATCGTGAAAGTGGCCCCCTGGCCGGGCGCGCTGGTGACGGTGATGGCGCCGCGGTGCGCCTGGATGATGCCGTGGACGACGGACAGCCCCAGGCCGGTGCCCTGGCCGACCTCCTTGGTGGTGAAGAACGGGTCGAAGATGCGTTTGCGCACCTCCTCGGTCATGCCATGTCCGGTGTCACTGAATTCCAGCCGGAGGTAGCGGCCGGAGGGCAGATTGTTGAGCGTGTCCGCTTCGGCCGAGGCCAGATCGATGGTTCGCAGGCTCAGCCGCATCGTCCCGCCGGTGCTGCGCATGGCATGGGCGGAGTTCGAGCCGAGGTTGAGCAGGACCTGGTGGAGCTGGGTGGCGTCGGCCAGCACGCGGGCGCTGTCGGGGTCCACGGCGGACTCGATGCGGATGTTGCTGGGGACGGTGGCCCGGAGAAACCGGCGGGCGTCCTCCAGCAGCTGCACGAGGTTGACCGGGACCTTTTCGCTGCGGGCCTGGCGGCTGAAGGTCAGGATCTGATCGACCAGCTCCCGCGCGCGCATGCTCGCCTCGCGCGAGGCGGCGAGGTAGGAGCGGGCCGCATCGTCCTCCGGCAGGATGTCGATGGCGAGATCCTGGTAGCCGAGGATGCCGGTCAGCAGGTTGTTGAAATCGTGCGCGATGCCGCCGGCGAGCGTGCCCAGGGTCTCCATTTTTTGGGCCTGGAAAAGCTGCCCTTCGAGAT
>CAISJA010000428.1 GCA_903885525.1 uncultured Opitutaceae bacterium | reverse complement strand
GCCGGCTCGGGGAAGGCCACGGCAGCTCCAAGAAACTGGCCGAGGAAGCCGCCGCCCGCATCGCTCTGCAAACCCTGCGCGAAGCCCCGCCCCGGACCTGAGCGCCGCCCCGCCGGCACCGTTGCGGATTGCCTGCCGGCGCCCACCTGGCAATTGATGCGCCCCCACCCACCCGGAATGGCCCCCGCGCCCGCCACCAGCATGTTTCTGATTGCTCCCTGCCACCCATCCTTTCCCCCGCCCGGTGCCGGGCGGCGGACGCCGCGGCCGCGCCCTTCCGCGCGAGCGGCGGCGCGCGCCCGGCTTTGCCCGGGCGTCCGGTAGGCCGGCCCGTTCCGCATGCCCGCGCCAACCACGGCCCACCGCACCAAGCTGACCGGCATCTGTCCGGCCGCCCTCCCCTATGCGCTGGCACAACTGCTGGCCGCCGAGGCCGCCCCCGTCTGGCTGGTGGTGCACGAGGAGGCGCGCACCGCCGAGGCCCTGGGCGAGGACCTCGCGCTCTTCCTCCCCCCGCGCCCCGGCCAGGCCGGTCCGGAAATCATGTCCTTCCCGGAGGCGCAGCCCGACCAGCGGAACGTCCGCGAAGCCTTCCATGCCGCCAGCGACCGGCTCGCCGTCCTGAGCCGGCTCCACCGCCGGCGGAGCACGCCGGACGCCGCCCCGCTCATCATCTTCTCCTCACCCGGCGCCCTGCTGCAGGCCGTCCCCGCCGAAGCCGATCTCTCCAGCCGAGAAACCCATCTCGCCACTGGGCAGGCCCGCTCCTTCGCGGCCCTGCTGGAACTGCTGCGGGCCTACGACTACGACCATGAGGCCGTCTGCGAGGCCCCCGGCCAGTACGCCGTCCGCGGCGGCATCATCGACCTTTACCCGGTGACGGCGGCCCAGCCCTACCGGCTGGATTTTTTCGGCGACACGCTGGAGGACATCCGCACGCTCGATCCCGTCACGCAGCGGTCCGGTGAGTCGGTCGCCCAACTCACCGTCACGGCCAGCCCGCAGTCCCATCCCGAGGCGCAGGCCAGTCTCGCCGACTACCTCCCGCCCGGCGCCCAGGCCGTGCTGCTCGAACCGGGCACTCTGGAGGAGGTGTTCGACACCCTCGCCCGGGACGGACTTGATTTTCCCGGCACCCTGGCGCACCGCTGCCGGCGGCTGACCGGCCTGGGCGACCTCGACCTGGCCAGCCGCCTCTTCGCGCAACCCGACCGGGAGGAGACGTGGGACACCGAATCGCTCTCGCACCACCGCTCCTCCGCCGGGCAGGGATTGCTCGCGCACGAACGGCTGGAAGCGGAGGACGTCGCCCGGCGGGATTTTCTCGTCCAGGTCCTGGAGTGGCAGGAGGCGGGCTACGCCGTGGAATTCGTGACCGGCAAGGAAGGCGAGGAACTCCGGATCAGGGAGCTGCTGTCCGACGACACCGGGCTGAAACACCTCCGGCCGCACTTCGTCCGCGGCCGCCTCGCCGAGGGCTTCCGTGTCACGTTCCGGCCGGCCACCGCGGGCGGGAGCGGACCGGCCCCGGCCCCCGCCGCCCCGCCGCGCGGCCTTGTCGTCGTCACCGAAACCGAAATTTTCGGCCGCCGCCGTGTCCGGGTCGCCACCTCCCGCCGCGCGGCCGTCACCCCCTCGGCCGTCGACCAGCTTCTCGACTTCTCCGAGCTGGTGGAGGGCGATTTCGTCGTCCACCTCCAGCACGGCATCGCGGTCTTTCGCGGCTTGTCGAAGCTGGAGGCGCAGGACGGAGTCCGCGAGGTGATCTCGCTCGAGTTCGACCACCAGGTAACGCTGCACGTGCCGCTGCAGGAGTCGCACCTCATCAGCCGCTACGTGGGCCTGTCCAAGGCGCGCCCCCAGCTCGGCCGGGTCGGCTCCGGGCGCTGGGAGAAAATCCGCGCCTCGGCGGAACGGGCCACCCTCGACCTGGCTGCGGAGCTGCTCCGCCTCCAGGCCATGCGGGAGGCCCAGCCCGGCCACGCCTTTGCCCCGGATGGCACCTGGCAGCAGGAATTCGAGGCCGCCTTCCCCTACACCGAAACCCGCGACCAGGCCAAGGCCATCACCGAGACCAAGGCCGACCTCGAGCGCACCCGGCCGATGGACCGGCTGATCTGCGGCGACGTCGGCTTCGGCAAGACCGAGGTGGCGATCCGCGCCGCCTTCAAGGCCGTGATGGGCGGCAAGCAGGTCGCCGTGCTCGTGCCCACGACCGTGCTGGCCCAGCAGCACCTGAACAGCTTCCGCGAGCGCATGGCCGGCTATCCCGTGGCGATTGAGATGCTCAGCCGCTTCCGTTCGCGCAAGGAGCAGCAGCAGATCCTCGCCGCGACCGCCACCGGCCAGGTCGACATCCTCATCGGCACCCACCGGCTGGTGCAGGCCGACGTGGCCTTCCAGGACCTCGGGCTCGTGGTGATCGACGAGGAGCAGCGCTTCGGCGTGAAGCACAAGGAGGTCTTCAAACGCTGGCGCGCCCACGTCGACCTGCTCTCCATGAGCGCCACCCCGATCCCGCGCACCCTCTACCTCGCCCTCACCGGGGCACGCGACCTCAGCACCATCGAAACGGCCCCCACCCACCGCCTGCCGATCCAGACCGTCGTGAAGAGCTATGACGAGAAACTGGTGGTCGAGTCGGTCCGCCACGAAATCCGCCGCGGCGGCCAGGTCTTCTACCTCCACAACCGGGTGCAGAGCATCGACCAGGTGGCCACGCGACTTCGCACCCTGCTGCCCGAACTGACCATCGGGGTCGGGCACGGCAAGATGGCGGAAGGGGAATTGGAGCAGATCATGACCGACTTCGTGGCCGGGCGCTACCATGTGCTCGTCTGCACCACCATCATCGAGAGCGGCCTCGATATCCCCAACTGCAACACGATCATCATCGAGGGGGCCGACCGTTTCGGCCTGTCCCAGCTCTACCAGCTGCGCGGCCGGGTCGGCCGCTTCAAGCACCAGGCCTACGCCTACCTCCTGCTCCACCGGCACGCCCGGATCATGGAGGTGGCCCGCCAGCGGCTGACCGCCATCCGCCAGCACAACCAGCTCGGCGCCGGCTTCCGCATCGCCATGCGCGACCTCGAACTCCGCGGTGCCGGCAACCTGCTCGGCGCCGAGCAAAGCGGGCACATCGTCGGCGTCGGCTTCGAGCTCTATTGCCAGCTCCTGCGCCAGAGCGTCGCCCGCCTGAAGGGCGAGAAACACGCCGCCGCCGTCCGGGCCGCCGTCAAGCTGGACTTCGTCTTTGTCGGCGAAGGCGCCGAAACAGTCCGGGCCGAAGCCACCGACAGCTTCAGCGCCCTCCGCCAGGCGGAGCGCGTGGCGCAGGAAATCGACAAGATCCAGGCCCGCCTCCCGTCCAGCTACATCGGGGAAACCCGCCTCCGCATCGATTGCTACCGCCGGCTCGCCCTGGCCGAAAACCCCGCCCAGGTCAAAGCCCTCGAGACCGAGCTGCGCGACCGCTTCGGCCGCTTCGGCGAGGAGGTCCGCGCCCTCCTGCTGGTCACCGAAATCCGCGTCCGGGCGGAACAAAATGGCCTGCTCTCCGTCGAAACCGACGGCAATCGCCTCAAGTGCCTCCGGCACAGCAACCGCCACGATGACTTTATCCAGCTCAGCAGCCGGTTTCCCCGCTTGACCGCCCCCACCCCCCTTGCAAGGTTGAGGGAAATTATTACGTTCCTGCACAATCTCCCCAGTACATGATATTCCACGGTTCCCGTCTGTTCCCCGTCACCTGCCTGGCCCTGCTGTTCGCCGGTGCCGCCCTCCCGGCCCGGGCGCAAACGCCGCCGACCGGCGCGGCCGCCGCCAGCCTGCCGATTGACGACGGCCTGAATCTGCGTTTCGCCAACGGCATCGCCGCCATCGCCGAGGAGAAGATCATCACCGTTGACGATATCCGCCGCGAAATTTCCCCGCTCCTGCCCCAGCTCCAGCGCGACAGCCACAACGAGCGCGAATTCAATGAAAAGCTCCAGCAGCTGCAGGACAGCATCCTCCAGGACCTGATCGACAAGGTTCTCATCGTGAAGGAATTTTACAAGGACGAGAAACGCAAGGTCCCCGCCAGCTACATCGACAACGCCATCTCGGAGACCATCGCCACCCAGTTCGACGGCGACCGCAGCAAGTTCCTCGCCTACCTCCGCTCCCGCGGCATCTCCCAGAAGGATTACCGCAAGGAGACCGAAGAGGACATGATCTACGGCTACATGCGCCAGCAGCAGCGCAAATCCGCCAGCACCGTCAGCCCCGTGCGCATCCAGACGTTTTACGAGGAAAACAAGGACCGCTTTTACCAGGAAGACGCGGTCCACCTGCGCCTCATCCAGTTTACCCGCGCCCCCGAGGACACCGACGAGACGCTCCGCACCAAGGCCAACGACCTCATCGCCCAGCTCAAGGCCGGAGCCAGCTTCACCGACCTCGCCCGCCTCTACAGCCAGGACTCCCGCCGCAACAAGGGCGGCGACTGGGGCTGGCAGCACAAATCTGATCTGCGCAAGGAATTCAGCGAAACCCTTTTTACCCTCGAAAAGGGCCAGCACACCGCCCCCATCCTCATGCCGGAAGGCGTCTTCGTCCTCTTCGTGGAGGACCGCAAACGCGCCGGCATCCAGACGCTGGATGAGGTCCGCGACCAGATCGAGCGCATGCTCCAGCAGCAGAGCGCCCGCCAGGCCCAGGACCGCTGGCTGGAACGCCTCCGCCGCAACGGCTACGTGAAACACTTCTAAACCCTCCACCCGTGGCCGGCGGGTGGACCCGCCCCCATGAGTGAAGACCCCGCTGCCCCGCTCCGCCTGAAGGACCTCGCGGTCCAGGACCGTCCGCAGGAACGCCTGGCCCGGCTCGGGGCCGCCGCCCTGAGCGACACCGAATTGCTGGCCATGCTGCTGCGCAGCGGCAGCCGCGGGCAAAATGTGCTCGCCCTCGCCCAGCATTTGCTCGCCACCGCCGGCTCCCTCGGGGCCCTGATCCGCTGGACCCCGGCCGACTTCCGCCGCCTGCGCGGCATCGGCCCGGTCAAGGCCCTGCAACTCGTCGCCGTCATGGAGACGGCCCGGCGCGTGCTCGCCGCCGACGGCGGCACCGCCCCCGTCCTCGATCGCCCGGAATTGGTCTGGCGCCATTTCGCCGGCCTGACCGCCGGGCTCGCGGTGGAGAAATTTTGGGTGCTCTGCCTCAACCGCCGCAACCGCCTGCTCCGGCAGGTGGAAATCACCTCCGGCACCGCCACCAGCAGCCTCGTCCATCCGCGCGAGGTCTTCCGCGAGGCCATCCGCGAAGGGGCCACCGCCATCCTCTGCGCCCACAACCACCCCAGCGGCGATCCCGCCCCCAGCGCGGCGGATGTCCAGGTGACGCGCCAGTTGCGCGAAGCGGGCCGGGCCGTGGACATTGACCTGCTCGACCACCTCATCCTCGGGCTGCCGGCCCTCGACCCCAAGGGCCTGGGTTGGTATAGTTTCCGCCAGGCCGGCCTGCTCTGAGCGCCACCCCTGCATTTTCGGAAAAAACCTCTTGGCAAAGGCGGAGATTACCCCGTAGCTTGACCCCTCGTTTTGTGCTGGTGGAATAGCGAAGTGGCCAAACGCGACTGACTGTAAATCAGTTGGACATCGTCCTTCGGTGGTTCGAATCCACCTTCCACCACCAATTTTTCGCGGCGGGAAAATCAGCCCGGAGGCCGGGGCGGGAAGACGTGGCTCGGCTCCCGCCGCGCACGCCGCTTGCAAACGCCCCCCGGCCTGCGATTCTGCGCGGGTGCAGCAGTGGTTCGAGCAAGCCTCCCGGACATTTTTGGAACATCCGTTCACCAGCGGCGTGCTGCCGCATTTGCTCACGGTGGCCGGCGTGCTCCTGGCGCTGTTCGCCATCGCACGCCTCATGAGCGAACGCAAGCAGCCGGGCAACACCATGGCCTGGCTCCTGGCCATCGTGCTCATCCCCTACCTCGGCGTGCCCCTCTTCCTCCTCTTCGGCGGCCGCAAGATCCGCCGCCTGGTCGCCGGCAAAGCCCGGCTCGATCCCAGGGTGCCCGCCCTCCCGCCCTGCGCGGCCGCAGATTCCGCCACCGCCCGCGTCCTCACCCGGAACGGCGCCGCGCCTCCGGTCGGCGGCAACCGCGTACGTTTCCTCACCGACGGACAGGATGCCTTCCAGGAGCTGGAGCGCCGGATTCTGGCCGCCCGGCACAGCATCCACCTCATGACCTTCATCCTCGGCCGCGACGCCGTGGGACAGCGGTTCGTGCAGCTGCTCGCCCAACGGGCCAGCGAGGGCGTGCAGGTCCGCCTGCTCCTCGACTCGCTCGGCTGCTTCCTGAGCAGCGGATCGTTTTGCGATCCGATCCGCCGCGCCGGCGGCGAGGTCGTGAAATTCATGCCCGTGCTGCCGTTGCAGACGCGCGGCTCGGCCAACCTGCGCAATCACCGCAAAATCGCCGTCTTTGACCACCGCGTGGCGGCGGTCGGCGGCCGCAACCTCGCCCAGGAATACATGGGGCCCACACCCCACCGGCGCCGCTGGCGCGACTTCGGTGCCGTCGTCGAGGGCCCGGCCGTGAGCGTGCTGGAAAACATCTTCCTCGCCGACTGGGCCTTCGCCAGCGGCCAGTCCTACACCGCCCTGTCCCGCGATCTGCCGGCCGCGGCCCCGGTCCCGGACGCACCGGGCGAGCTCCAGGTGGTGGCCAGCGGACCCGACGTCGCGGGCGACACCCTCTACGAAGGCATCCTCTCCCTCGTGCAGCAGGCCGCGCGCAGCCTCTGGATCGTCACGCCCTATTTCATCCCCGACGAGGTGCTGTACCGGCTGCTCCTGCTCAAGGCCCGCGAAGGGATCGATGTCCGGCTCGTCGTCCCCGCCCGCTCCAACCATCCGGTCACCGACCTGGCGCGCCGCCATTACCTGCGGGGGCTGCACCAGGCCGGAGCCAAGGTCCTCTTCTACTCGCCCGGCATGAACCACGCCAAACTCGTGCTCTCCGACGAAGCGGTCGGCCTGTGGGGCTCCGCCAACCTGGACCAGCGCAGCCTCTTTGTGAACTTCGAGTGCGGCGTCTTCACCTACGCCGCCGGCGAAGCCCGCGTGCTCAGCGCGTGGATGCAGGAGGTCTTCGCCCAATCCCGGCCCATGCCGGAGCCGCGCGCCGGACGCCGGCTGTTTCCCGCCATCGGCGAGGAATTGAGCCGCCTGCTGGCACCGATGCTCTAGCCCTCCACCCGGCCCAGCCGCCCGCCGAGCGGCCAGGTGACGCGCCGCGGCCCCTCGCCCCACACCGGGGCCAGTTCCGCTTCGAATGGCAGGACCGGATCAGCGCCGCGCGCCTGCCTGTATCGCGTCACCGCCGACCAGGTCCGCAGGTAGACCGCAAACTCGGCCACCGTCCACTCCACCCGGAGGCAGAGTTCGGGAAAGGGGATTTCCGCGAAGGGAAAGTCCAGCTCCTGGTAGGCGTTTTCCGCATGCCGCCGCTCGGGCGGCCAATGCGGGCCGACGGTCTCGGTGTAGAACCGCCGGATTAGCGGATCCAGTTCGGGCGCGACCGCGCAGAGCGCGTAGGTCCAGATCGCCAGCAAGCCGCCGGGACGGAGCACGCGCCGCACCTCGGGATAAAAGAGGCTCAGATCAAACCAGTGCGCCGCCTGCGCCGCCGTCACGATGTCCGCCGTGCCGTCGCGGATCTCCCCCACCGTCTCGGCGCTGCGCACATACACCACGCGGGCATGCGGCGCAGCCTGGGCGAGCTGCGCCGCGCTCGGCTCGGTGGCGATGACTTGCTGGAAATGCGCCGCCAAGGCCACCGCCGCCTGTCCGTTGCCCGTCCCGCAGTCCCACGCCAGCCCGTGCCCCGGCACCAGGCGCGCGAGGTGGTCGAACAACTCCACCGGATAGGTCGGCCGGGCCCGGGCATAGGTGGACGCCTGGGTGGGAAAATAGTCCTGGAAGCTCACGGCGCGGGAGTATCCCGCCGCAGCCCCGGGCAGGACAACGCCAATTCCGGGAGGGAATGCGCTTGCGGCGTCTGCGGCCCGCTCCGTAGCTCATGCCATCCCGTGGCCACCGCCCCCCTCAGCCTCATTGTCGCCTGCAGCGAAAACCGCGTGATCGGACGCGCCGGCCGGCTGGCGTTCCGCCTGCCGGAGGACCGGGCCTGGTTTGAACAACACACCGCCGGGCGCACGTTGCTGCTGGGCCGGTTGTGCTTCGAGGCTTGGCCGGGCGCGACGGCGGATGGCCGGCGCCCGATTGTGCTCACCCGGCGGCACCGCCCGCTGCCCGCCCCGGCGCGGCGCGCCGCCTCGGTGGCAGAAGCCCTCGCCCTCGCGCGGACCGGGCCGGGGGAAATCATGGTCTGCGGCGGCCAAGGACTCTACGAGGAGACGTTGCCGCTGGCGGACCGGCTCTACCTT
>CAISJA010000427.1 GCA_903885525.1 uncultured Opitutaceae bacterium | reverse complement strand
CTACCAGCCGGAGATCGCCTACTTCGAGTGCCTGCATGAGCTGAAACTGATCGTCGACCTGATGTACCGCGGCGGCCTCAACTACATGCGCTACTCCGTCTCCGACACCGCGGAGTGGGGCGACTACGTCTCCGGCCCGCGCGTCATCACCAAGAAGACGCAGCAGGAGATGAAGCGCATCCTCAAGGACATCCAGTCCGGCAAGTTCGCCAAGCGCTTCATCGCCGAAAACAACCAGTACGGCCGCAAGACGATGAACAAGTTCCGCGACCGCGAGCGCGGCCAGAAGCTGGAAACCGTCGGCGCCGAGCTCCGCGCCATGATGCCGTTCCTCAACCCGGTCGTCATCTCGAAATGACGACCGAGTGAAATGAAAAAGCGAGAGTGAAAGTGACCTCAACCATGAACGCTCGGGAGAAGTTGATGAGCTACGGTGCCTACGCCAAGGCACTGGAGTTGTTCGACTTTGTCGCGACAGCTATGGAGTCGCTTTCCTCTCACCGCCGTGGCGACCGCTTGGTGGCCCAGCAAATTGCCAGTGCCGACTTGATTGCTTCCAATATCGAGGAAGACTGCGGCCGGGGCACCCAGCGGGAATACTGTCAGTTCCTGATCATCGCCCGTGGGTCCGCCCAAGAGACCGCCGGCCGCTACCTCCGGTTGCGGCACTGGCTTTCCGTAGACCTCGTCACGCAGCGCGTCGCGCTTGGTGACGAAGTCATCGCCATCCTGACGGCCAGCATCAAGAGCCTCCGTCTGCAGCTGGCATCCAAGAAATAGTCCCATCGTCCTTCCCCTTTCCCCCTTAACTTTCACTATGGCCTCTCCCTACGTCCGCATCTTCGACACCAGCCTCCGCGACGGCGAGCAAGCTCCCGGCGCGTCCATGACCTCGGCCGAAAAGTTGGAGGTCGCCCGGGCGCTGGCACGTCTGGGAGTGGATGTGATCGAGGCCGGTTTTCCCGCCGCCTCGCCCGACGACCTCGCCGCCGTCCAGGCCATCTCCGCCGAGATCGGGCAGGCCGCGATCGAGGGCCGCCCGCAGTCCGAGCCGCCCATCATCTGCGGCCTGGCCCGCTGCACGCGCAACGACATCCAGGCCGCCTGGGAGGGCGTGAAGGGTGCCCGCCGCCCGCGCATCCACACCTTTCTCGCGACGAGCGATATCCACCTCCAGCACAAGCTCCGCATGAGCCGCACCGAGGTCGTCGCCCGCGCCACTGAAATGGTCGCCTTCGCCCGTTCGCTCTGCCCGGACGTCGAATTTTCCCCCGAGGACGCGGGGCGCAGCGACCCGCTCTTTCTTTACGAGGTGCTCGCGGCCGTCATCCAGGCCGGCGCCACCACCCTCAATATTCCCGATACCGTCGGCTACACGCTCCCCGACGAGTACGGCGCCCTGATCGCCGGCATCCTCGCCCACACTCCCGGGGCGGGGGATGTGATCATCTCCACCCATTGCCACGACGACCTCGGACTCGCCGTCGCCAACACCGTGGCCGGTCTCCGGGCCGGGGCACGCCAGGCGGAGGTCACGATCAACGGCATCGGCGAGCGCGCCGGCAACGCCTCCCTCGAAGAGGTGGTCATGGCCCTGCGCACCCGCGGTGAGAAGCTCGGGCTCCAGACCGGCCTCGACGCCCGGCAACTCTGCCGCGTCTCCAAGCTGGTCTCCCGCAGCACCAGCTACCCGGTGCCACCCAACAAGGCCATCGTCGGCGCCAACGCCTTCGCCCACGAATCCGGCATCCATCAGGACGGCATGATCAAGAACGCTACCACCTACGAGATCATGCGGCCGGAGGATGTCGGCGCCACCCAGACCACCCTCGTGCTCGGCAAACATTCCGGCCGCAACGCCTTCTCCAAACGCCTCGCCGAACTGGGCTATCCGCTGGAAGGCGACGCCCTCGCCAAGGCCTTCGCCGAGTTCAAAAAACTCGCCGACCGGAAAAAGTCCGTCCACGACGCCGACCTCGTCGCCCTCTCCTCCGACGAGCGCGCGCCCGCGCCCGAGCTGTGGCACCTGGAGGCGCTCCAGGTCACCTGCGGCACCACCGGCCTGCCCACCGCCACCGTCCGCCTCCGCGGGCCCGATGGCCAGACCCATGTCCACGCGGCGGTCGGCACCGGTCCGGTCGATGCCTCCTACAAGGCCATCGGCGCCGTCGTGCAGCTGCCCGTAACCCTGCTCGAGTTTGGCATCAGCGCCGTGACCGAGGGCATCGACGCCCTCGCCGAAGCCAGCGTGCGCGTGCGCCACGAGGGCGAACGATCCAGCCACGGGCATGGTGCCGACAGCGACATCGTGGTGGCCGCCGCCAAGGCCTACATCGCCTCCCTCAACCATGTGCTGGCCCGCTCCAGCCACGCCCCCGCCCGGCACCCGCAGGCCACGGGAGACTGAGAGCCGCTCCATGCCCCGTACCCTCCCATGCCGTTTGCGCTGCCGGGGTGCCTCCCCCCTTTTCATCCATGAACGCTGCCGCCTCCGAACTGCCCCCCTGCGTCGAAGTCTTCGACACCACCCTGCGCGACGGCGCGCAAACCGAGGGCATTTCCTACTCCCTGACCGACAAGCTGCGCATCGCGCACCGCCTCGATGAACTGGGGGTCACCTTCATCGAGGGCGGCTGGCCGGGCTCCAACCCCAAGGACGCCGCCTTCTTCGAGGCCGCCCGCGCGGCCCGGTGGCACCACGCCAAGATCGTCGCCTTCGGTGCCACGCGCCGCGCCCAGGTTCGCTCGGAGGACGACCCGAGCGTGTGCGCCCTCGTCGCGGCCGGCACCGAGGTCTGCGCCATTTTCGGCAAGTCCTCCGTCCTCCAGGTGACGGAGATTCTCCGCACCACCCTGGAGGAGAACCTCGCCATGATCGCCGAGACCGTCGCCTACCTGCGGGCGCAGGGGAAGCGGGTGATTTACGATGCGGAGCATTTCTTCGACGGCTACGACCAGGACCCCGCCTATGCGCTCCGGACGCTCGAGGCGGCGCAACAGGGCGGGGCGGAAACCCTCACCCTCTGCGACACCAACGGCGGCCATCTGCCCTGGCAGGTTGAGGCCGCCGTGCGCGCCGTCCGCCGGCACTTCGGTCCCGGCATCCGCCTCGGCATGCACACGCATGACGACACCGGCTGCGGCGTGGCCAACACCCTGGCCGGCGTCCGCGCCGGCGCCGCCCATGTGCAGGGCACGATCAACGGCTACGGCGAACGCTGCGGCAACGCCAACCTCTGCGTCGTGCTGCCCAATCTTGAGCTGAAGCTCGGCGTGCGCACCCTCCCGGCCGGCGGGCTCCAGCGCCTCCACGAGGTCGCGCAATTCGTGGCCGAGGTCGCCAACCTCGCCCCGAACGAACACATGGCCTACGTCGGCGGCAGCGCCTTCGCCCACAAGGCCGGCGTGCACGTCTCGGCCATGCAGCGCCATCCGGACGCCTACCAGCACATCGACCCGGCCCTCGTCGGCAACGCGATGCGCGTCGTCGTGAGCGAGCTTTCCGGCCGCGCCAACCTGGTCTCGAAGGCCGAGGAGTTTGGCCTCGCCCGCCTCGATCCCGAGGCCGGCGCCCGCCTCGTCGAGCAGATCAAGGACCGCGAGCACGCCGGCTACTCCTTCGAGGCCGCCGAGGCCAGCGTCGCCCTGCTCGTGCGGCGCCACGCTTCCGGCTACACCGCCCCCTTCTCGCTCGTTGACTACCGCGTGATGGTGGGTCGCCACGGCGACCGGCATTTCGCCGAGGCCACGATCAAGCTGCTCGCCCGCACGGAGGAGATCCATACCGCCGCCAGCGGGGACGGCCCCGTGCACGCCTTCGACCGCGCCCTGCGCAAGGCCCTCGAACCGCTCTTCCCGCACCTTCGCACGGTGGCGTTGGCCGACTACAAGGTCCGCATCCTCAACGGCGGCGCCGGCACCGGCGCCGTCACCCGCGTGCTGATCGACTGGCACGACACCGCCGCCGGCCGGCGCTGGAGCACGGTCGGCGCCGGCACCAACATCCTCGACGCCACCTGGCTGGCCCTCGCCGACGGCTACGAATTCGCCCTGCTGGCCGCCCCCGCGGAGGTCGTCGCATGAACGGGCACCGGATTTTCCCGCCGAAGGCCGCCCTTCGCACGCGCCCGGCAATCGCCACGCCGCCGCGGCACAGTCTGCCACCCTCTTTTTCACTACACCCAGCATGAAAGCGACGATCGCATTAACCCCCGGTGACGGCATCGGGCCCGAAGTGGTCCACGAAGCCCGCCTTGTCCTTGAGGCGGTTGCCCAAAAATCCGGCCACGAATTCCGGTTCACCGAGCACCTGCTCGGCGGCTGCGCCATCGACAAATATGGCACCGCGCTGCCGGCCGACACCCTCGCCGCCGCCCGGGCCTCCGACGCCGTGCTGCTCGGCGCCGTGGGCGGCCCGAAATGGGATGATCCCCAGGCCCCGGTACGCCCCGAGCAGGGCCTCCTCGCCATCCGCAAGGAGCTCGGCCTCTACGCCAACCTCCGCCCGGTGCGCCCCTATCCCTCGCTCGCCCGACTCTCGCCGCTCAAGCCCGAGCGCGTGGCCGGCGTGGATTTCCTCGTCATCCGCGAGCTCACCGGCGGCCTCTACTTCGGCACGCCGAAGGGGCGCACGATGACGCCGGAGGGCGAGCGCGCCGTCGACACCCTCGTCTACACCGAAGGCGAGATCCGCCGCATCGTGCTGCTCGCGTTCCAGCTGGCGCAACAGCGCCGGAAACTCGTCACCTCCGTCGATAAGGCCAACGTCCTCGAATCTTCCCGCCTGTGGCGCAAGGTCGCCGGCGAGGTCGGCCGGCAGTTTCCCGACGTGAAGCTCGAGCACCAGCTCGTTGATTCCTGCGCCATGCGCCTCATCACGCACGCCCCGCAGTTCGACGTCATCGTGACCGAAAACATGTTCGGCGACATCCTGACGGACGAGGCCGCCGTGCTCGCCGGCTCGCTCGGTTTGCTCCCCAGCGCGTCGCTGGGCGAGGGCCGCCGCGGGTTGTACGAGCCCATCCACGGCTCCGCCCCCGACATCGCGGGCCGGGGCATCGCCAACCCCACCGGCACCATCCTTTCCGCCGCCCTGCTCCTGCGCCACTCCCTCGGCCTTGAATCCGAGGCCCGCACGGTCGAGGGCGCCGTCACCGCCGCCCTCGAGGCCGGCTGCCACACCGCCGACCTCGGCGCCGCCCAGCCCCTCACCACCGTGCAAATGGGTGCCGCCATCCGCGCGCGCCTATGAACCGTCCGCTTCCGCCACCATTGCCCTTTCGTCCCCTCCCACCATGTTATCCAGCAGCACCGTCAGTCGCAGCGGGGCCGGTCCGGCCCCGCCAGAGGAAGCAGCCATGAGCAACCCGATCCGCCGTCTGCAGGCTCAGGGTCCGGATTTCCCCCGGACCTCCGTCCGTGTCCGCATCAGCAATCCGAACCATCACCTGTGGAACAACAATGGCACCTGGTATGTGCACTACACGGTGCACCCCACGCCGCTGACCAAATCCCGTGTCCGTGCCTCCTTGGGCACGAAGGACGTCGAGACCGCCCGCCTCCGCCGCGACGAACTGCTCAAGCAGGTCGGCGCGTAAGCGGCGCGGGTGGGAGCAGAAAACGCGGCAGGAGCTGCATGACCGTCCGCCGGGCGTGGAGCATCGGGCGGCTCCACCGGTGCGTCAAAGCTCCGCCCTCCCTGGCACCGCGGCGCAACAGCGCGGCCACCGCCGGCCGCGCCGCGCGAGCGGAGCCGGCGGCTAGCCTTTGCTTTCGCCCGCCGCACCTGCGGCCTGCAGGAAGGCCGCGAGGGCGGCGTCGGGCGGGGCGTCGCGCCGCCAGCCGAGCACCAGCCGGCTTTCCGGAGCCGGGCCTAGCAACGGCCGGAACACCACTTCCGGCGGGAGCGGCCTGGCCTCGGACGGGCACATGAACGTGGCCCCGAGCCCCGCCCGCACGAGCCCCACCGCGTTGGCGCGCGGCCAGATCTCGTCCACGATCCGCGGCGTGATGCCGGCCTGTTGGAAGGCCACGAGCGTGCGGTCGTAGAAGCCCGGGTTGTGCGCCCGGGGAAACAGCACGAAGGGCGTGTCAGCCAGGTCGTGCAACCGCAGCCGCCGGCGGCGGGCGAGCCGGTGGCCGGCGGGCAGCAACAGGCCGTTTTTCTCCCGCAGCAGCAGTTTCGTGTCCAGGCCCGGGGGCGGACTGGCGTCGGGATGGAAAAAGCCGCAGGCGATCTCACCGTTCTTGAGCGATTCCAGCTGGGCCGAAGTGGGGGATTCGTTCAGCTCCACCCGGATGCCCGGATGCCGGCGGTTGAATTCGCGGAGGATCGCGGGGAGCACGGTGGCCATGGCCAGGCCGGTGAAGGCCATCCGTACCTGCCCGGCCTCCCCGCCGGCGAGGGCCGCAAGGTCCGCCGGCACGGCCGCGAGGGCGCGGAGCAGCGGCTCGATCCGGTCGAGAAACGCCCGGCCGGCCGGCGTCAGCTCCACCCGGCGGCGCGTCCGCGTGAGCAGGGCGGCCCCGAGGGCGGCCTCCAGCTGGCGGAGGCTGCGCGACAGCGCCGGCTGCGCCACGGCGAGCGCCTCCGCCGCCTGGCGGAAATGCAGCCGCCGGGCGACCTCGCGAAAATAGACCAGGTGCCGCAACTCGAACGGGTATTGATACTCACGAGGCATCACAGAGCACGAAACAAGTATTTCCCGTTCTGGCAAGATTTTGGTAGGGTCCGCTCTGCCGCCAGAGGGCGGAGGACGAAACCTCAGCCCTCCAGCCCGCACCTGCCCGCCCGAGCCATTTCTTTGTCGGCAAAACGCCAGCTTCCTGAATCCTTGCTCCCTTCTCCCCTTCACCCATGTCCTCACCCAAATCACTCTTCCAAAAAGTCTGGGACGCCCACGCAGTCCGGTCCTTGGCCAACGGCCAGACCCAGCTGCTCATCGGCACGCACCTCATCCATGAAGTGACCTCCCCGCAGGCCTTCGGGATGCTCCGCGACCTCGGCCTCAAGGTCCTGATGCCCCACCGCACCTTCGCCACGGTGGACCACATTGTCCCGACCGACGAGCTGGTCGAGCCCTACCACGATCCACTGGCCCAGGCCATGATGGTCGAGCTGCGGAAGAACTGCGCGGAGTTTGGCATCACCTTTTTCGACCGCTCCACCGGCAGGCAGGGTATCGTCCACATCGTCGGCCCCGAGCAGGGCATCACCCAGCCCGGCACCACCATTGCCTGCGGCGACTCCCACACCTCCACGCACGGGGCGTTCGGGGCCATCGCCTTCGGCATCGGCACCAGCCAGGTGCGCGACGTGCTCGCCACCCAGACCATGGCCCTCGGCCGGCTCAAGGTTCGCCGCATCGAAGTCGACGGCCGGCTCCGCCCCGGCGTCTATGCCAAGGACGTGATCCTCCACCTCATCCGCCGCCTCGGCGTCAACGGCGGCACCGGCTACGCCTACGAATATGCCGGCAGCACCTTCGACGGTTTCTCGATGGAGGAGCGCATGACCGTGTGCAACATGTCGATCGAGGGCGGCGCCCGCGTGGGCTACGTCAACCCCGACGCCACCACCTTCGCCTACCTCCAGGGCCGGCCCTACGCGCCGCAAGGCACCGCGTGGGATGCCGCGGTCGCCCGCTGGCAGTCCTTCGCCTCCGACCCCGGCTGCCCGTACGACGATGTCATCAGGTTCAGCGCCGCCGAGATCGCCCCGACGGTCACCTGGGGCATCAATCCCGGCCAGGGCATCGCCATCACGGAAAACATTCCCTCACCCGCCACCGCGGTTTCCGCCGACGACAAGGCCGGCATCGAGGAGGCGCTGGCCTACATGAAGCTGCCCGCCGGCGCGCCGCTCAAGGGCACCAAGATCGACGTCGCTTTTCTCGGTTCCTGCACCAACGGCCGCCTCTCCGATTTTCGGGAGGCCGCCCGGTACCTGCAGGGCCGCCAGGTCGCTCCCGGCGTGAAGGCCATCGCCGTCCCCGGCTCGCAGATTGTCGCGCTCCAGTGCGAGCAGCTCGGGCTCGACCGCATCTTCACCGCCGCCGGCTTCGAGTGGCGCGCCGCCGGCTGCTCCATGTGCCTCGCCATGAATCCCGACAAGCTGGTGGGCGACCAGCTCTGCGCCAGCTCCTCCAACCGCAATTTCAAGGGCCGGCAGGGTTCCCCCACCGGCCGCACGCTCCTGATGAGCCCCGTGATGGTGGCCGCCGCCGCCGTCACCGGTGCCGTGGCCGACGCCCGGGAAGTGTTCGCGGTCAACTGATCGGGAACCACCGCCACCCGTAACTTCCCACCGTTCGCACCACCCCCTCCCACTACCCCTGGCACCCTGTTGATCACAGCCCTGCTCCCGGCCTGTGTGAATCCGGGTCCGTCCGTGGTTACAACTTCTTCGCTTCCATGTCCCTCGCCAAAATCACCTCCCTGACCGGACGCGCCGTCTGCGTCCCGGGCAACGATATCGACACCGATCGCATCATCCCCGCGCGCTTCATGAAGTGCGTGACCTTTGACGGCCTCGGCGAATTTCTCTTCCACGACGTCCGTTTTCACGCCGATGGCTCCGCCCGGCCGCACCCCCTGAACGACCCGCGCTTTCACGGGGCCACGATCCTACTCTCCGGGGCCAATTTCGGCTGCGGCTCCTCCCGCGAGCACGCCCCGCAGGCGCTCCAGAAATTCGGCCTCCGCGCCGTGATCGCCGAGAGCTACGCCGAAATTTTCTTTGGTAACAGCACCACGCTCGGCCTCCCGTGCGTCAGTGCCCGGCGCGAGGACATCGCGCAGATCGCCGCCGCCGTCGCGCAGAACCCCGCCACCGAGGTTACCATCGACCTCGGGGAAAGGCTGATCCACTTTGCCGGCCGGACAGTGCCCATCACCCTCCGCGAGTCCGCCCGCGATGCCTTGGTCAACGGCCGCTGGGATGCGATCGGCGAGCTGCTCGATGGCGTACCGGCCGTGCAGGCCACCGCCAGCCGGCTCCCTTACCTCGCCGCCTGAGGCTGGGGCGGACTGCCCGGAAAGCATGGAATAGAACCGCCCCGCCGGCGATCCGGGCAGGCCGGCTGAACAGCCATCGCCGAAAGGGTGGGAGCTTGATCCCGCTGCGTCTCCGCCGGATGGTCCACGACCACTGTGGGCTTGGTTGCCACGCGTCTTGCGATGTCGTGCCGCCGTCCACGGGGAGGGCCCGGGTACGGGGTGGCTTTCGGGTCGAGCGCCTGCTCCCATCCGCGCCGACGCCCGGCTCGCGGCTGGAGTGATGGACTCCCGTTGCCCGGTCAAACGGAAGTACGGCCGGGCGGGAGACAGCGGGAGCAGCGCCGGCGGTGCGGGGCAGTCCCCTGCGGGAGCGCAGCGGACCCCAGTGACGGGCTGTTTCGCGACCAGCCGTTTTTACATGTTTTTTAACTTTGCCTTGACACCTAAATGTAGGCGGTAATCAGTGTTGATGCTGTCGTTTCGCGGGTCCTTGGCAGTTTCGCCTTGTCTGCCCTGCCACGCTGATCATTCAGCTATTTCCTCAGCCCCTACGCCCATGTTACTCCTCCCCGGTTCACATGTTCTCCCTGCGGGCCAAGCGATGTCGTTGGGCCGCCTCCTCAGCACCCGAATCCATCAGGTCGGTTTTTCGCGGATTTTATCGGGTCATGGAGCGAGCGGGGGCCAGCACGGCCCTCGCGTCCGGACTCGCAGCGGCGGCCGCCTGCGGGAAGGCGAGCGCACTGAATTTGCCGTGAAGGGAACGAGCGGGTCCAGGCGGGGATTTGAACCGATCCAGCCGGCTGGTCAGACCGGCAGCATATGGATCGACCACCGCACCAGCACAACCCCGCGAAAGCCAGGGTGGCAGCGCATGATGGTCTTCTGCCGGGTATACGATCGCTCCGGCAGGCGCAACGGGCTGACCCTGATTCTGGAAGGAGGCAAGTGCAGGCTGTGGTGGAACGCTTCCCAGCGGCACCGGACAAGTGTCCGCAGTGCCAACGGGTCTGCCGCCGCTATCATCGCACCGCCGGATGGCCGGGTCGTCATCTGGAAGTGATGCGGTTTGCCCCTACTGTCCGCGCCTGTGCCGCGCGGCCAAGGCCCGAAGCATGGAGCGGCCAGCGGGGCAAAACTGCGTGGCACCCCGGAACCCTCATTGCCTTGGTCGAAGGTGTGGGGATTGAGTAAGGGGGGGGTGGCACCGCGGGCAGGCCACCGCCAGCCCGTTCCCTTACCTCGCCGCCAGAGGTTGGGTAGGCACCTTGTTGGAATCCATGGGGCACGGCCAAGCGGCCGGTTGTTTGGAAAATCCGTTTCCGCAGAGGCGGGTGTGTGTGATCCCCTATAAGTCCGAGCTGTTGATTGGCATGGTTTCTGGCTGGCCCAGGGGCGATCTACCGCCTCCTGCTACCTGTCAGATTTGCTTAATTGTGTCTTGACACCTAAATATAGATGGCATTGGGAGTTCATGCTTTCGCGGCGTTAGCTCGCCCGCTGTTTTGCCTCACCCCCCCATGCTCGGAATTTCTACCGATGGGTCTGTTCCATCCCTGCCAGTGCCGCGCTTTCGCGCAGCGCTTTGCGGTCACGCCCTCAGATTCGGCGGTCTCCGCCGCCGTTATACTCCTCGCCGCGTGTTCCCGCTGTCTAGCTCCGCTCTCCTCCCCGATTTGGCCGGCTTCCGCGCGACGTGTGCCGTTTCCCGGTATGCATGCTTGCCCGCGCAGCACCGGGCTGCCTCGGCCGCCGAATTTCACCCTAACTGATTTTTTCCCCGAGCGTACCGCTCATGCTTCAACCCCATAAAACCCCACCCCCATGTTATACCTCAATCCAGAGCCGTCCCACAGCTACGGCTGATCTGAGCGAAGAAAGTGGCTCGGTTGAATGATTTTCATCTGCCACTAGGCAGGGGTGAAAAAAAGAAAAACAAAACAACCGAGCCGCCGGCACACTACG
>CAISJA010000426.1 GCA_903885525.1 uncultured Opitutaceae bacterium | reverse complement strand
TGACCAGATCCTCACCGCCATCGGCGGCGACCTCGAGAACACCGTGCTCAGCTTCATCCCGAACACGGCGGAAACCGCCTACTTCGGGCTGATGAGCGAGCTGCGCTTCCGCCGCCGCGCCCAGGTCAAGCAGGCCCTGCTCGAGGCCGCCCGCGCCGGCACCCTCGACGAGCCGCTCGTCGACGACCTCATCCTGCGCAACTGGCCCCGGGGCGAGAAGATCGTGGGCAAGGATGCCAAGCTCCGCACCTTCATCGGCCAGGAGAAATGGCGCAACCAGCTCGCCTCGCACGTCTACGATATCACCTACGGCGTCGTGGAGGCGAAGGACAACCTCGTGTGCATCGACGATTCCATCGTGCGCGGCACCACGCTGCGCCGCTCGATCCTGCGCATCCTCGCCCGGCTCAACCCGAAGAAGATTGTCATCGCCTCGACCGCCCCGCAGATCCGCTACCCGGATTGCTACGGCATCGACATGTCCGAAGTGGGCAAGTTTATCGCGTTCGAGGCCGCCGTCTCCCTGCTGAAGGAACGCGGGTTGACGGCCGTCCTGGAGGAAGTGTACCGCGATTGCCGCGACACCCTGGCCGATCCCGCGGCCGGGCCCGTCAACCACGTCCGCCGGATCTACGAGCTCTTCACCGCCGAGGAGATATCCCGGCGGATCACCACGCTGGTGACGCCGAAACGCACGGAGTGGCAGGGCGAGGTGGAGATCATCTTCCAGACGGTCGGGAACCTGCACCAGGCGCTGCCGAATCACCGCGGCGACTGGTATTTCACCGGCAAGTACCCGACCCCCGGCGGCTACCGCGTGGCGAACCAGGCCTATGTGAATTATTTCGAGCAATCCGAGGGACGGAGCTACTGATGAAGTACAAAATCAGGAATCCAGAATTAGGGAGTCTGGAGCTGAGGACCGGACTTAGAGCCGGAGCATTCCGTCATCACTCGTGGGCTAATTTGCACTCCCCTGGCTTGGTCTTCCGGATTCCAAATTCTGGCTGCTAGATTCTCCTCCGCCCTGATGTCCCTCTCCTACGAATCCTCCGGTGTGGACTACGGCCAGCTCGATGCCTTCAAGCGCGACTGCCAGCGGGCGGCGCGCACGACGGCGGGCGCACTCGCCGCCCACGGGTACGCCGAGCCGGCCGCCACCCGGGGTGAGAGCGCCTACCTGATGGAGGCGGCCGACCACTACCTCGCCCATGTCGAGGAGGGCCTTGGGACCAAGAACCTCGTGGCCGACGCCGTGTACGCCGCCACCGGGAAAAATTTCTACCGGGAAATCGCCCTCGATACCGTCGCCACCATCGTCAACGACCTCATCACCTGCGGCGCCCTGCCGGTCTCGGTCGCGATGCACGCCGCCGTGGGGGAATCCGGCTGGTTTGCCGATGCCGCCCGCCGGCAGGCCCTGGTCGATGGCTGGGCCGAGGGTTGCCGCCAGTCCGGCGCGGTCTGGGGCGGGGGCGAAACCCCCACGCTCCGCGGCCTCGTGGAGAAGGAGGCCATCGTGCTGGCCGGTTCGGCCGTGGGCCGGATCGCGCCGAAGTCCCTCCGCATCGCGGGCGACGTCTGCGCTGGCGACGCCATCGTGTTTCTCGCCAGCTCCGGCGTGCAGACCAACGGCCTCTCCCTTTGCCGGCTCATCGCCTCCCGGCTGCCGCAGGGCTACCAGACGCCGATCGGCTTCGGCGACCGCCGTACCTACGGCGAGGCGCTGCTGGCTCCCTCGGTCATCTACGTCGCCTTCGTGCGCGAATGCCAGCGGCGCGGCCTGCCGCTCCACTATGTCTCCCATGTCACCGGCCACGGCTGGCGCAAGCTGATGCGGTTGGACGCGCCGTTTGTCTACGAGATCACCGCACCGCGCGCGGCGCCGCCGCTGTTCCGCTTTCTCGAGCAGGCCGGCCCGATCACCCTCCGCGAGATGTACGCCACCTTCAACCAGGGCGTCGGCTTTGCGGCCTGCGTCGCCCCGGAATCCGCTGCCGCCGTCGTCGCCGCCGCCACGGCCACCGGCTACGATGCCTGGATCGCCGGCCGGGTGCGGCAGGACGGCGCCCGCAAGGCGGTCGTCATCCCCTCGCTCGGTCTCGACTACGGCGCCGACACCCTGCAGGTGCGCTGAGCGGGCGGCCTGACGCCGTCCGGCTTCCGCCCAACCAGCCCTTGGGGGTTGGGTCTGGGTGGCGTGGCAAAGGCCAGGGATGCAGCCGGGCGGTTTCGCCGGGGTTTCGCGCCCGGCCTACCCAAGCAACCGCGTCCCCGCGCCCCCGCGGCCGCAGCGGACCGGCCGCCTCTCCCCGCGCCCGGCGAAAACGCACCCCCGCCCGTCCGGCGAGAACGCCGCCCCCTCCCTGTCCGCGAGATCCCCGCCCCCGTCCGGCGAGCCCCCAGTCCACGCCCGGTGAGAATGCGCCCCGCCCCCCCGCCCGGCAAGCCTCCCGCGTCCCCGCCCGGCGAGGACAGGGTCACCGTTCCTCCCCCGCGTCCCGCCCGACACCGGCCCCACCCACCCACCCACCCACCCACGCAACCACGCAACCACGCAACCAACCAACCTGGTCCATCCTGGGAATCAAATCCATTAAAGTAACCCAATGGGTTACTTGTAAACCAAACACCTATCTAAGCTGCATCAAACAAGTAACCCAATAGGTTACTTGTTGTTCGTGGCAGGGGAGGAAATGGCAGCTTCCACAGAGGGGCCCTGGGGGCGACGGATCGTGGGCGCGGAGCGGCACGGCACGGAGTGGAGCGTGGGCACGGAGCGGCACGGCGCGGCACAGCGGGGGCGGCGGGTGTGGGGGGGGTATCGGGGGTGCGGGACGGCGGGGCATCGGGGAGGCGGTGCGGCGGACCGCGCGGACGGAGAGCTGCGGGGGGCTCACGCCACGACCAGGGCGCGGCCGGGCCGCGACGGGTGCTGGCGGGCGGCGGGACCGGCCCGTCCCGCGGAAGCCGGGCTGACCGGGCGAAGCGATCTTTCCGGCTGGCTGGAAATATTGGAGCTATCCTTTCAGCCGGGTTGCGGTCACGCTGGCGTCATGGAAAAACGACTGTTCGCCGACCTCGGGGTGTCCGCCGAGATTTTGAAGGCCGTGGACAAGATGGGATTCGAGGAGGCCTCGCCCATTCAGACTGCGGTCATTCCGCACGCTCTGGGCGGGCGCGACGTCGTGGGACAGTCGGCCACGGGCTCGGGCAAGACCGCAGCCTTTGCCATCCCCGCCATCGAAAAGGTGGACGTGAAGCTGCGCTCCGTGCAGGCCCTGGTCCTTTGCCCGACGCGCGAGCTGGCGGTGCAGGTGGCCGAGGAGGTGGGCAAGCTGGCCTTTTTCAAGAAGGGGCTGCTTGAGGTCCCCGTCTATGGGGGGCAGAGCTATGACCGCCAGTACCGCGCGTTTGCCGCCGGCGCGCAGGTCGTCATCGGCACCCCCGGCCGCGTGATGGATCACATGGACCGGGGGTCGCTCAAGTTCAGCCACCTCAAGCTCGTCGTGCTCGACGAGGCCGACCGGATGCTCGACATGGGTTTCCGCGACGACATCGAGCGCATCCTTTCCGCCATCCCCGAGACCCGGCAGCTGCTGTTCTTCTCCGCGACCATGCCGCACGCGATCCAGGAGCTGATCAAGCGTTACAGCCGCAATCCCGTATGGGTGCGGCTGGAGTCGCATCAGCAGACCTCCCCGCAGGTCGACCAGGTGTTCTACGAGGTCGACCGCCGCTCCAAGCTGGAGGCGCTGACGCGGCTGATCGACCGCCACGATTTTCGCTATGGCCTGATCTTTTGCAGCACCAAGATCATGGTCGACGAGCTGGACGAGCAGCTGCACGCCCGCGGCTACAGCGTGGACCGCCTGCACGGCGACCTCAGCCAGATGCAACGCGACCGGGTGATGGAGAAGTTCCGCCGCCGCGGCATCGAGTTCCTGATCGCGACCGATGTGGCGGCCCGCGGGCTGGATGTCGACGACCTGGAGGTGGTGTTCAACTACGACCTGCCCAATGATGCGGAGGATTACACCCACCGCATCGGCCGCACGGGTCGCGCGGGCAAGACCGGGCGGGCCATCACCTTTGTATCCGGCCGGGAAATCTACAAGTTGCAGGGCATGGCCCACTACGCCCGCCTGCAGATCCGGCGCGAGCGGGTGCCCTCGCTTGACGAAGTGGAGGAGGCCCGCGAGCAGGTGTTTGTGGAAAAGCTGCGCGCCACGCTGGACGCCAAGAAATTTCGTTCCCACGACCGCATCGTCGACCAGCTGCTTGACCAGGGCTACGCCAGCACCGACATCGCCTCGGCTTTGATCCATCTGTTGCAGGGCGGGAATGTGCCCGAAGGGGACGAGCCGGCCGTCCCGCCCGAGCCGGTTGCCACGCCGGGCTCCGGCGCCGCCTCCGTCCGGCGGGCTGCGGCCGCGGCCCAGCCCGGTGAGCCACGGCCGGCGACACCGCTCCCAATGCAGAGCAACAAGCCCCGGCCCTATGTGGCACCGGAAGCCGGCGCAGCCGAATCCGCCCGTCCCGCCCCGGCCCCGGCCGCGCCGAAGACCCTGCCGCCGGCGACGGTCAGCAAATCCAAATATATTCCCGATACCGCCACGCTGGCCGCGATGAAGGCGGAGAGACCGAAAAAACGCGGTTACGAACGCAAGCCGCGGACCGGCCGGGAGCCGGGCTTTGCCGTCGTCAGCTTCAATGTCGGCCGCCAGCAGGAGGTGACGCCGGCGGACATTGTCGGCAAGGTGGCGGGTGTCACCCGCCTGCCCGCCGGGGTCGTCGGAGCCATCGACATCCACGAGGATTTCACCCATGCGGACGTGGCGGCGGAACACGCCGCGCTGGTCGTGCAAAAGCTCGCGGGCATCCGGCTGAAAGAGGTGCCGCTCCAGCTCGCGATTGTGACGCCGGGTGCCTGAGCGGGGTGGGGTGCGGTCTCCGGACGCGCTCCGGGAGGCACCCCAAACAAAAAGCCGGCCCGCGCGGGCCGGCTTCGCAGGAGGGCGGCCAGTGGGCGGCCCGCGTTTACGGGGCGAGCAACTCGGCGAGCTTCTTGTCGAGAGCGCCGCCGCGGAGGTCCTTCGCCACGATCTTGCCGTCGCGGCCGAGCAGGAAGGTGGCCGGGATCGAATTGATGCCGAAGGCCGTGGAGACCTTGTTCTGCCAGCCCTGGCCATCGAAGTACTGGCCCCAGGTCATGCCCTTTTCCTGGAGAAAGCCGGTGAGGGTGTCCTTGTTTTTGTCGAGCGAGATGCCGATGATCTCAAAGCCCTTGTCGTGGTATTTTTTATAGGCGGCGAGGACGTTGGGCAGCTCGCCCACGCAGGGGCCGCACCAGGTGGCCCAGAAGTCGACCAGCACGACCTTGCCCTTGAGGGCGGCGGTGGACAGCGGCTTGCCGTCGAGGCCCGTCTCGTTGATGGCGGGGAAATCCTGACCGAGGGCGAGTCGGGCGTCGTGGGCGGCCTGCTGTTCCAGCTGGGCGACCAATCCATCGACCCGATCGGCAACCTTGGTGCCCGGAAAGTCGGTCTTCACCTGCTTCAGCAGGGCGATGCCCTTGTCGTTATTTTCGAGGACTTCGATATAAAGACGGGCCTTCATCACAAGGATCATCGCCACCTCATCCGTCTTCAGCGCGGAGTACTTGGCGAGCAGCGCGTCGAAGGCATTGAAGTCCTCCGCCAAAGTGGCCTCGGTCTGGGGGCCCGAGTCGAGCCGGACCTGGACTTTGCCCACCAGGGCTTTCAATTCGGCGGTGGGGCCGGCTTCGGCGGGCGCAGCGGGTGTTGCGGCGGGCGCGGCGGGCGCGGCAGGTGCGGAGGGCTGATCGGCGGCATTCAGCCCGGGGAGGCCGAGGGAGATGAGCAGCGCCGACAGCAGCGCCACGTGGCGGGGGAATGAGAATATCATAGGATGAGACTGGTGACCAAAACCAACTTTGCCCGGATTGCACCCCCATAATGAAAGCCGGCCCTGGGCGTCGGATTTCCAGACGGGATAACTTGCCAGTCCGGGCCGGAAGGTGGATTTTGCCGGCATGGGCAGCCCCCTCACACCCGAGCATTATTCCGCCGAGCAGGTGGTGCAGCTGCTGGGCTTGGAGCCGCTGGACCGGGAGGGCGGGTTTTTCCGGCGGGTGGGGGAGTCGCTGCTCATGCTGCCGGGCACCGCGTTGCCGGCGGCGATCGGGGGGGACCGGCGGGCCTGGTCCTGCATTTACATGCTGCTCACGCCGGGAGGATTTTCCGCCCTGCACCGGCTGGCCATAGAGGAAATCTGGTTTTTGGTGGCGGGTGATCCCTTGGAATCCCTGCGCCTGGCCTCCGATGGCTCAGGCGGATGGGTCCGGCTCGGTGCCAGTCCGGGCAACGGGCTGCGGCTGCACGATGTGGTCGCCGCGCAGACCTGGCAGGGCACGAAGCTGGCCGCGGGCGGGCGCTGGGGCCTGGCCGCGCTCGTGGTGGTGCCGGAGTTTACCTGGCAGGATTTTGAACTGGGCGAACGGACCGCCCTCACGGCGGCCTACCCGGCTTTTGCCGCCGACATCGCCGGGCTGACCCGCGGGCAGCCGCCGGCCGGTTCGCGCTGAGGGCGGCGGTTTGCTTTCAGCGGCCGGCTGGCTAGGGTGCGGGCTGTGAACGCCGACCCGATCCACGCACCGGAAGAAGCCGGGCCCCCGCCAGCGGTGCCGCCGCCTCCGTCGCCCGCCGAGCCGGCGAAGCGCGGGCTGACGCCCGAGGAACAGATGGCGTGGTTTGAAAAGGAGCTGAAGGAAAACGACTGGGGCCACCAACCCTGCTGAGAAACAGAGCGGCCGGGGGCTTGCTGTGGCTGGTCCGGCAACCGGCCGCCACAAACTCGTCACGCACCGGGGCGGCCGGTCGGCTTGACAGCGGCGGGAGGCGCACGTACTCAGAGCGGAGCCATGGATGCCGCGCTTGATCAGTCGGTGCTGGTCCTCAACCGCCTCTGGCAGGCGGTCAATGTCATCGGCGCCCGTCGTGCCTTCGCCTTGCTGGCCCGCGGGCACGCTCAGGTGGTGCATCACCACGAGGATGATTTCCGCACCTTTTCGCTCCTGGACTGGGTGGATTTTTCCACCGGCCACCCGCCGCTGGAGGCGCAGGAGACCGTGCACACGGTCACCCGCACCATCCGGTTGCCGCGCGTGATTCTCCTGACCTTTTTCGACAAACTGCCGTGCAAGGAGCTGAAGCTCACGCGCAACAACGTCTTCGAGCGCGACGGCGACCGCTGCCAGTACTGCGGCCATACCTTCCCGCGCGAGCAGCTCAACCTCGACCATGTGATCCCGCGCCATTACGGCGGCAAGACCAGGTGGGAGAACATCGTCTGCTCCTGCATCCGGTGCAACACCCGCAAGGCCAACCGGCTCCCGCACGAGGCGCACATGCGGCTCGTGCGCAAACCCGTGCGCCCGAAATGGCGGCCCGTCATCTCCCTCGTCCTCGGCCATCACCACCACGAAAAGTGGAAGGATTTCCTGGACCTCGCCTACTGGAACGTGGAACTGGAAGAGTAACCGGTGTCCGGGGGGTGGGTGGATGGGGGGAAGGTCGGTGCTCCCGGACGGCGGCCACCCGTCGCAGGACGAGGCCCTTTATTTTCCAGTCCCGAGCAAGGTCTTCGCCCAACCGAGCACGCGGATCAGGAGGATGAGGCCGAGAAGAAAGAGCAGCGCCCTCGTGCGCAGGTGCAGCGACTGCGCGAGCAGGAGCGCGCCGACCAGGCCCGCCAGCCACAGCCACGCGGCCAGCCCGAGGGCGAAACGGGTGCCGCGGCCGGGCGGCCGGGCTTCGCGGTTGGCTGGCGGGGCGGACATGGCCGCCAGCGTGGGGCATGCGCCGGACAAGGCCACTCCAAAGCCGGAGGCCGTGGGGTGCGATTCCGCCGCACCGTAGCCGATCCCCGCCTGACGCGGCGAGGGAAGGCGCGGCAGTACCGCAGGCGTGTTGCGACGAGGAAGGCCGGCGGCTCGGGTCGCTCCAGCCGCTGCCTGCCGGCTCCTGCCCGCGGCGCGGATGCGAGGGGCAGGGCTCGCGGACGGAGTGCCATTTTGACAATTCCCGGGCTCGCCTGCGGGGCCGGAGGGGGGCTAGCGTCCTCCGATGCACTTCTCCCCGGACAACTTTGCGCGCCGCATGGGCGGGCTTGCGCCCTCCGCCATCCGCGAGATTCTCAAGGTCACCGCCCGGCCGGAAGTCATCTCCTTTGCCGGCGGTCTGCCGGCTCCCGAACTTTTTCCCCTCGCCGAGGTGCAGGCGGCGGCGGACCGGGTGCTGACCACCGGCGGCGGCGGCGCGCTGCAATACGGCCCCAGCGAGGGGTTTCAGCCGCTGCGCGAGTGGATCGCGGGCGAATTGGGGCGGCGGGGCATCCGCTCCCCCGTGGACGACATTCTGGTGACGGTCGGTTCGCAGCAGGTGCTCGACTTGGTGGGCAAGCTGTTCCTCAACCCCGGCGACGTGATCCTGACCGAGAACCCCACCTACCTGGCGGCGATCCAGGCCTTCCAGGTGTTCGAGGCGAAGTTTGTCGGGGTGCCGACCGACGCCGAGGGGCTAATCCCGGAGGCGTTGCCGGAACTGATCCGGCGGCACCGGCCGAAATTTCTCTACACCATTCCCAATTTCCAAAATCCCACCGGGATCACCCTCACCGCCGGCCGGCGCGAGGCGCTGGCGCGGATCGCCGCCGAGCACGGGCTGCTGGTCATCGAGGACGATCCTTACGGCCGCCTCCGCTACCGGGGCGTGGAAGTGCCGCCGGTCAGGCATTGGGACGAAGCCGGGCTGGTCCTCTATGTCAGCACCTTTTCCAAGACGATTGCGCCCGGGTTGCGACTGGGCTGGGTCGCCGCGCCGCCGGAAGTCTTCAACCGGCTGCTGGTGCTGAAACAGGCGTCCGACCTGCACACCTCGTCCTTCGACCAGCGGGTGGCGCACGCCTACCTGACGGCGAGCGATGTGCCCGCCCACCTTGAAAAGATCCGCCGCTGCTACGGCGAGCGTTACGGGGTGATGGATGCGGCGCTGCGGGCGGAGTTGCCCGCGGGCTACGAGTGGACGCACCCGGAAGGCGGGATGTTCCTGTGGGTGACGGGGCCGGCCGGGTCGGACTCGCTGCTTCTGTTGGAGCGGGCCATCGGGCAGAATGTCGCCTTCGTGCCCGGCCGCGACTTCTTCCCCGCCGAGGGTGGGCGCAATCATTTCCGGCTGAATTTTTCCAATTCCACCCCGGAGCGCATCCGCGAGGGCGTGCGCCGGCTCGGCGCCATCCTCCGCGGCTGAGGCCTTCGGCGAGCCTTGACTGCGGATTGGGCGCGGCCGCCCGGAAGGCTGGCGCGCTGTGCAGTCGGGCCACGGCGGGTACTGGCGCGGTGCAGCCCCAGCACCCGCGAGTCGGGCAAATTTCCGGAGCTCGCGTCGAAGCGTGTAGAACGCCGGCTATACGTCGAGGTCGGCGCCAACTAGAACCCGTGTCCGCTTTGGCTGGGTTTTAAGTCGGAGTCGGTCTGCGTGAGCGGTAACGCTTGGGGCTTTCGCGCAGACCCCCATGATTACC